>JABUUX010000310.1 GCA_021442965.1 Treponema sp. | reverse complement strand
TTGATTTTTTTATTGTTCTTTCAGAAACGGGCTGGAAATCCTCAAAAAACAGACTTGAATATAAAAGATAGAGCAAAATGAAAATACCACAGGAATACGGAAGCCAGTTTCCGAATCTTGCATAGGTAGTAAAAGTTCTTTTGTAAACCGGAACCTCATAAGAGGCAGCTCCTGCTTCAAAAAGGGGAAGATCGGCCAAAATCCTTCCTGAAGGATCCATAATTACAGAATATCCGGCATTTGTTGACCTTACCATTGTAGTTCTATATTCAATGGCTCTGTAGGAGGCAATTACAAAATGCTGGTATTCTGCTGATTTTTTTAGTGACCAGGAATCATCAGTTATGTTCATAAATACTTCGGAACCGTTTTTCCAAAGAGGGCGGCAAACGTCTGTAAAAGAGTCGTCAAAGCAGATTGGAGTACTTATTCTGGTTACAGGAGGATTGTTTTCCCTATTTATCTGCTGATTATAATCTTCCAGTAAAGAAATATTACGAACTGCGGGAAAGTAAGGTTTATCGTAAAAATCACACGGGATATCAAAATATGTGTATTGATCTCCTGCTGACCAGCCAGCAGAAATGTGTACAACTTTTTGAAGAAATTTTTTTACTGCAGGATATTCTGTAAACGGAATGATTTCTGCAAATGGAACAAGATGCAGTTTTCCATAAGCTCCACGGAATTTCCCGTTTTTATCAAAAACCAGCGCAGAATTGAAATACATTCGGTCATCTTTATATTTTCTTATAAAGGAGCCTCCGGCAAGAAGCGGTGTATTATTTTCTTTAATGAATGAAATTAAAGGTTTTTCTCCCGGCCATCTTTCGTAATGGGAATAACCTTCCGGGAAAGGGTATTTCAGGCAGCCTTCGCTCCAGACAATAAGGTCTGGTTTTTTTCCTTCATCATTCAATTTTTTAATTTCTTTTTCTGTCAGTTCCTGAGAAAGCAATATGGAATCATTGTCTGATGCAGAGTCCCACGGGTTTTCATTTTGCTGTACAAGGATTGTAGTAATTTTTTTTAATGGTTTTCTGGGTTTTTGATATTGGATTAATCCATAAATCATTGTAAATGAAAAAAGTACTACCCAAATACGTGCTGTGTTTCTGTAAGAAAATAAAATCAATTTTTTAGCAGGAGACTTTGGCAGTAATTCCAGTATAACAATGCCTTCGGCAATAATTGCTGCAAAAAGAGCTGTAAGGAAAGTTACACCGTATGTTCCTGTTATTGCAGACAACTGCATAAATAGTCTTGCACGGAACATACAGGAGGAAATGGTACCCCAAGGGTATCCTAAAAAGCCTGCAGATTTAGTCCATTCATAAAATGTATAAACAATTGCAAAGTAAAAAACTCTTAAGGGGATAGTGTTTACAGAATTTGCAGACGAAACATTCAGAAAGTTCCTTCGTTGTTTTGTTCGGTAAGGAATGTGGAAAAATGCTCCAAAAGCTGCACCAATACATCCTGTTCCTACGGCAGAAGCTCCCAGTGTAAAGGCCGCAAAATCTTTAAAGTTTGCAAGCCAGAAGGAAGAAATCATATGGGTTACAAAAGTATGAATGAACCCTAACAGAATACTTTCTTTGAAGTTTTTGCAGTGTTTCAGCGCAATGCAGTATGGTATAAGAGCTGCAAAGGCAATAAGTGGAGAACCAAAATCCAGAAGTTCATTCGGAATGGCCAGTGAAAGGAGGACGGCTGAAAAAAAGGTATAAAAAACTTGTAAAATCAAACTCATTATATTATTATTAACTAAATTCTTCTTATTAGATATTATCGGCAAAAAAATATCAATATGAATTCAAAAAAGCAATAAAGAGGGGAATACTGCTTTTATGAAACTTTTAAAAGAGGCTCATTACTCAGAGTATCAGACTTATCCGGAAATTCAGACTAGGGCACCGGGGCGATTCCATCTTATGGGGGAGCATTCCTGGTTTTTTAAAGATAAGACTATGTCTATGGCAGTTGATCTTCCGGTTTTTGTAGGTATTTCTAAAAGAGATGATTCCGTTCTCAAGTTCTATTTTGTTCAGGAAAATGAGCATAAAAAAGCGGCTCTTACATCAGTAAAATACAAAAAGGAAGACAGATGGGCAAATGCACTTAAGTCTGTTGTATACGGTTTTACTTCCGGCGGGTATGGACTTGGTGGATTTGATTTAACAGTATATTCAGAAGTTCTGCCTTCTGCAGGGTTTGGTATTACAACAGCAATTAAAGTTGCAGCTGCCATAGCTATTAAAAAACTGTTTTCTCTCAGATGTTCAGATGCACAACTTCTTCAGGTACTGGAAAGAGGTAACCGCCAGTTTTTACAGACAGAAAATCATATAGCAGATAATTATTCGTGTCTTTTTGCAAAAAAAGGGAATCTTCTCATAACAGATCATCAAAAAAACAGTTGGGATTATATTCCCTTTTCTTTCAAAGACAAAAGAATTTTGATTGTAGATACTCATGTTCCAAGATTTTCTGTATGGAATGAAAATGTTCTTTTTGAACCTGAAAATGCTTTGGTTCTGGGTGATCTTAAAGAAACTAAAGTAAATGCATATGGTGGATGGCACTATATTACAAATGTTACAGATGTAAACGAAGGTCTTTCTACAGTATCCGAGCTTACAAAACACAGGCTGCTTTCAGTAATGAGGGAACATAATGATCTTCAGGATGCCATTGACGGATTGAATAAAAATGACTTTTTTAAATTTGCCCGTTCTGTAAATCACAGTCATGAATCTATGAGGGATTATTACGAAATTTCCTGCCCTGAGATTGACTGGATTCTTAAGCGTGTACACGAAATTGATCCAAGGCTTGATTTAAGAACAAATCCTGTTTCCTGCGGGCGTATTACCGGAAAAGGTTTTGGAAGATGTCTTTATGCGGTATTACGAGAAAGTGATGTTGAAAAATTCCGTACCAAGTTGGAAGAATTTGAGAAAATTTTTTCATTCAAGTGTGATGTTTATGATGTAACCCCAACAAATGGTGCTGGAGTTGTAAATGATTAAGGAACTGGCGGGATGAATCTTCTAATAACGAATGATGACGGGTATCAGTCTGAAGGTTTAAAAACTCTGGCAAAAAAACTTTCAGAAAACAATAATGTTTATATTCTTGCACCTTCTTCAAATCGCAGTGCTGTTTCTCATTGTATAAAGATGTTTGAACCTGTGGATATTGAAAAAATTTCTGATAATGTTTTTTCCTGTTCTGGTTTTCCGGCAGACTGCGCTATAATCGGTCTAAAAAGTGGTATTTTCCCGGAAATAGATGCTGTTATATCAGGAATAAATTATGGAGCAAATATCGGAACTGATATTCTTTATAGCGGGACTTGCAGTGCGGCACGTCAGGCTTCAATGTATGGAAAACCTGGAATAGCTGTCAGTGTAGAATATTTGAATGAGGAAGAAACTGAAAATCCTGTTTATAATTTTGAGCCAATGGCAGAATTTGTTGCTCAAAATCTTGAGTCATTGATTTCTATGTGCGGAACAGTTTTTCCATATCATTTTGTAAATGTTAACGGAATTTCTTGTGACGGCTATAAGGGAATGAAGATTGCCGGTGAAGTGGCGCAAAGAGATTATGGAGATCAGGTAAAATTAATAAAAACAGATAAAGGTTATAAATCGGTATTTATTATGGGCAGAGAGCAGACTTTTGGTGGGGAAAATTCAGATGACGCTATACAAAAGCAGGGGTATGTAAGTGTGGCGAAGGTTTTGTCCGAGCCTGTAATTGCCGTATAGGGGGAAAACATGGGTGGAGTCAGTGAAGAACTGAAAGTGGGAATTGATTTGTACAAGGGAAGAGCTTATTCAGATGCGCTTGCATATTTTCTTGGGTTACCTGAAGACACTCTTGCAGATAAGATGGAAATTGCTTATTTTTTGGGGCTTTGTTATACAAAGCTTCATAAATATGATGAAGCTCTAGTTTATTTGGAATCCGTTGTAACTTCCGGAGGGCAGCTGGAAAGAGTCCTTCAGTGTCGTTTCCTTCTTGCAGTGATTTATGCTGTTTCGGGCCGTAAACGCCTTGCTGATTTTGAACTTAACAAACTTTTAGAAACAGGTTTTATGACTGCTTCTGTGTATGCAGCTATAGCTTTTGTAGCATGGGAGCAGGAAGATACAGAAAAATGCCTGTCATATTATGAAAAATCTCTTGAAACGGATGAAAATAATATTACATCTTTGAACGGTTTGGGGTATGTTTTAGCTTTAGAAGACAGAGACCTTACAAAAGCACTTTCACTTTGTAAAAAAGCTGTAGAGAGAGCTCCTAATTCTGCCTCGTGTTTGGATTCTTTAGGTTTTGTTTATTATAAACTGGGACTTTTTAAGGATGCATTGAAATATTTGGAACAGGCTGAACTGAAAGACCGTGATAATGAAATTATTGCAGAACATATAAGAATGGCCAGACTTGGAGCAATGAAATGATTAGTAAAAAGGGAAATATAATTGGAAAATCAGTTTTATTTTTTTGTTTTCTTTTTGTTTTAACTTCCAGTATTTCGGCACAGTCAAATGGTGCCGGACTGATTGTTCCTGAAGACAGAATTCGAACTGCAGATGAAAGTTTTGCTGCAGTAGAGTTTCGCCGTGGGGTACAGGCGTATTATCGTGGCTCTTGTAATGAAGCTATAGTTCAGTTTGAAAAAGCTCTTTCATATTTACCGGACGACAATCTAATTTTGGAGTGGCTTGGGAAGGCTTATTATAAAGCCGGGCTTGAAGGAACAGCTCTGAATTATTGGGAAATGGCTTCTATGGCAGGATATGGAGGCTTGCTTTTACAGAATAAAATAGAAATTGTAAAAGAAAGACGTGTTACGGGGCAGAATCCTCTTGGTGAAGTCCAACTTTCTGAATCAGGAACTTTTTACGGAAATTTTCAAGGAAATCTTGTTTTTTCCGGTCCTTTTTCTGTTCTTCCTAATGCCGACGGTTCCTTTTGGGCTTGCAGTTATAACACAAACCAGATTCTCAGAATTAATCAGAATGGAGATGTTTTTGAACGCCTTACAGGTCCTATAAATGGTTTTGACAGGCCTTTAGATATTATCAGACTTTCAGATGGAAATCTTCTTGTTTCAGAAGCTGCCGGGGACAGACTTACTTTATTAAATGAAATTGGACTTTTCCAAAAATATATAGGTCAAAAAGGACGTAAAATCGGACAGATGGTGGGACCCCAATATCTGGCACAGGATTATATAGGAAATATTTATGTTACAGATTATGGTAACCGTCGTGTTGATGTATTTGATAAAGAGGGGAACGGCCTTTACTATTTTGGTGGTAAACAGGGGGCTTTTAAAGGCTTAAAAGGACCAACTGGAATCATCATTCTTGATGAATCGGTTTTTGTTGCAGACGACCAGAAGGGGTGTATTTACGAATTTGACCGAAGCGGAAACTATATAAGAAACCTTGTTGAGGAAAAAACTTTTAAAAAACCTGAAGCTTTAAGATTGTGGAATAATAAAATAATTGTGTGTGATGTAAATTCAATTTACGGAATAGACACAGTATCAGGTTCATTATTTGAATATGGAAATACTGGTAATGCTCCATCCAGGTTAAGCTGTGCTGTTCCTGATGTAAATTCCAATGTTATAGTAAGTGACTATAAGGCCAATGAAATTTATGTGATGAGTGAAATTCAGGAACTTGTGGGAGGCATGTTTGTTCAGATTGAATCTGTCAATGCAGATAAGTTTCCAAAAGTAGTTTGTGAAGTAAAAGTCGAAAACCGTCACAGGCAGCCGGTTGTTGGTCTTAATGAATTTAATTTTTATCTTACAGAAAATAAGCGCGATGTTAATTCTGTAAAATTTGAAGGAGCGGCTTCAAATAATAAATATACCGATATCACATTTATTATTGATAGAAGTATGCAGTCTTCATATTTTAGCGAACAGTTTGATCAGACTGTAAGGGATATCTCCGGGGCAATGAAAAATCAGGGAACTGTAAGAATTGTATCTGCCGGGCAGGTTCCGGTGACTGAATATACTGGAAGTGCTGATGAGTGCCGTAATTTCAGTGTTACAGGATTAAAAACTTCAGTATCATCTTTTGTTCCTATGGATCTTGCTATTCGTCTGGCAGCTAATGATTTAGTTCCCGCAGAAAAGAAAAGAGCGATTGTCCTTCTGACTTCAGGGAATGTAACTAAAGGTGCTTTTGAACGTTATAATCTTGCGGAGCTGACTTCTTATTTGAATAATAATGGAATAAATTTTTCTGTTGTTCAAATGGGGAGGGGAGCTTTAGCTCAGGAACTTGGATATATTGTTGATAATACACGAGGTGAATGTTATTACGTTTTCCGGCCTGAGGGATTAGAAACTATTGTTAAGGATTTGATTGATATTCCGCAAGGAGTTTATCAGATTTCTTATGAATCAAGTCTCCCTACTAATTTTGGAGAGAACTATCTGCCACTTGAAGTTCAAGTAAATATTTTGAACAGAAGCGGAAGAGATGAAAGCGGATATTTTGCACCGTTACAATAATTTTAGGTTTATGAACAAGAGATTTGTTTTTTCATTTATTTTTTTGTTTTTCTCACTCAGTTTATTTTGCGAAGATATTTTTGTTAATTTGGAAGAAACTGCTGTAGTCCTAGATGAAGTTGAAGATGTTTTAGAAATTGATGAATCAGAAAGTAGCGAAATTAAAATGATTTCTTCTGATTTAGAAATTAAAACTCCTTTAAAAAAACGTCCAAAACCTGTTGATAAACAGAAATCTGAAGAAGCTTCTAAAAAAGATGAATCAATTAAAACCGAAGATGAATATAGAAATACAATAAAATTTGGCATTGCTTCTGAAATTTCGGACCTTGTCGATAAGCTTGTTTCAAATGATGATCCTCGTTTTGCTGATGATCTTTATGATTTGTTTCAAATTACAAGAAGTGTTTCTGTTAAAGAAAAAATTTTAAATTATTTTAAAAATTTAGAAGATCCCTGTTTGGAAGATTTTGCTTGTACTGTTTTGGACGACCCTTTTGAACAGAAAAACTCCACCGTTAAGGTATGTTTTCAATACATCCAAACTATGAAAACAAAAGCTGCACTTCCGGCGGTTCTTAGACTTATTGAAAACGAGAATGAAGATTATTTTAATGATGCTCTTTTGGCGGTAGGTGAAATAGGTGGTTCCAGTGAAGCTGTTATGCTTACGTCATTTTTAGAGAATTCTGAATTTAGTGATGCAAAGAAACAGAATCTTATGAAAGCTCTTGGAAAAATCCATGCTGTGGAAACTTGGGATAAACTTTGCGAAGTCGCTAAAGATGAAGATGAAAATCTTTTTGTGCGAATGTATGCGGCAGAGGCAATAGGGGCTATGGGAAAACTGGAGTCTGTTCCCATCCTGGTAGATTTATATGAATCCAGTGACCCAAATTTACGTCAGTATGCTTTGAAAGGTCTTGAGTATTTTCCTGATGTTCTTGAAGCTAAAAAAGTAATTGTTCAGGCTGTTCGTGATGATCATTATAAAGTCAGACTGGAAGCAATAGGTGCTGTAAAAAATCAGAAGCTTTTAGAAGCTGTACCATATCTTATATACCGTGCAAAAAATGATCCTGAAGAAAAAGTTAAGCTTAATTGTTTTGAAGTTCTGGCTGTATTGAATACAAAAGAGGGAAATGAATTTCTTATAAGCCGTGTAACAGAAAGAAAAGTTTCAGATTCTTTAAAATCTAAGGCTGTAGAAGTGCTCTTAAAAGAAGGAAATGCCGGTAAGGTGGAAATAAAAGAACTTTGTATAAAAGCAGCTTCTGATGATAAACTAAAGGTTTTGCGTCAGGCATTGGGTAAGCATATTTCAAAATATCCGGATCCAATGTTTGATGAAATTTGTATAAAATATCTTGAAAGCAAAGATAACACAACTCAAAGTCAGGGATTGGAAATGTATCAGAACGGGAAGTATGATACAGCAGTTCCGTTTGTACGTAAAATTGCCGAAGATAAAAAAGCTAATTCCGGAAATAAAAAAAGAGCCAGAAGACTTTTGGGACTTGAAGAAGAATGAGTAACTCTGATTCTATTGTTCTTCTAGCAAAAAGTTCCGGTCAGACTTCGTTTTCTTCGTTAAAAAATGTAAAAAAAGCAACGGGTACTAACAAAGTGGGGCATACTGGAACTTTAGACAGTTTTGCTGAAGGTTTGCTTGTTGTTTGTACAGGACGTCTTACAAAACTTTGTGGACAGATTACAGCTTTTGATAAAATTTATGAGGCTGTTATTCATTTTGGAAAGGAAACTGATACACTTGAATATACTGGTTCAGTGGTAAGAGAGGCACCGTTACCTTCAGAAGATTCCCTAATTTCTGCTGTTAAAAAATGGTCTGGAGAAATTCTTCAAACACCTCCAATGTTTTCTGCAATTCATATTGATGGAAAACGTGCTTCTGATTTGGTAAGAGAAGGCAAAGATTTTGAAATATCATCACGTTCTGTAAATGTCTTTAGTTCTGAGATTTTAGAAATTAAATATGCAGATGGTTATGAAGATTTACGTATTGTTGAATTTGCAAAGATTCGGTTTCATGTATCAAAGGGCACTTATATAAGAAGTTTAGCCCGAGATATAGCAAATTCCTGTGGCAGTGCAGCTTATCTTACTGGTCTTTTTAGAACAAATGTTGGAAGTTTTGATGTAAAAGATTCTGCGGGTTTTTCTTTACTCGATAAGTTTACAATTCAATCAGCTTATAACAAAGAATTGGAATATTTAAAATTCAAAAATAATAATAATTCAATATATGGTTTTTCTACAACTGAAAAAGAAGACCGCATTATTCAAAATCAAATTGCAGATAAATCCCTTTCGCTTTCTCCAGATATTTCTGCTCTATGCGGATTTAAAACAATTTATATAAAAAATGAATATCATGATTTCTTTAAAAATGGAAAGACTTTGAAATCCATTTATTTTGAAGAAAGTCTTTTTAGTTTCCCAAATGATTGTTCCATTGCTGTTTTTCTAAAAAATGATACGCAAAAAGACTTGTTTTGCGGCCTTCTGCATAAAGATATTCAGGGAAAAGTGTCTTATGGCTTTGTATTGAACTGATTATTTGTAAAGAGAATTCAATTTTCCTATGGTCTGACTGATAATTTCTTTTTCTTCATTTGTCCATTCAATAGTTTGTTCTTCGATTAATGTTTCGAGCGATGAAAGACTTTCGTTTAAGGCAGTAGAAAAACCTCGTGTAGATTTTTGCCAGTAATTCCCTTTTCCATCTGTAAAAAGCGTTATGAATCCATATTCAGAGTTTTTTTGTTTTGCAAGTGCAACTTTTAAAATCATACTAATGGCAGACAAAAGCTGACGTTTTGAGTTTTCATCTGAAAGATATATGTTTGCTTTTCTGTTCCATGTGTCTTCTCTAACTGGATTCAAATCAAGTATTTTTACAAGACGAAGAATAAGAGAAAGCTTTTCTCCTTCAAGAAGAATGCCTTTGTTTTTTAGAATGACTTTACCATTTATATTTCCTGCAACTTTAAGTTTCTTTTCATCAGTTTCAGTTTGTGAAGCTCGAATCAGTTTTTCTATATCAAGAATTGCTGTTTTCTTTCCTTTTATTTTTTTTGTAGGAAATATTTCTGTGCCAAGGAATAAAGCATCTTCTATATCGATGTTATTATCTTTTAATGCTTTTTTTACTTTTTTTTCTATTTGCTGATGATTGTTGTCTTCATTTATTTTGTTTTGATTTTTAAGTGCTTCTGATTTAAGAATACTTTCTTTTCCACGTTTAACTTCATCCAGATCTTTTATAAGATTTGGGTTAATTTTATCTAATAGATTTTTTGTTAGTGGTGAAACTGCAAATGCGAACATTCTGGAAGTTTTTGTTATTTCTCCTGCAACAATATAAAGTGGATCCTGTTTGAACATTACAGAACCAGGGTGAATGCAAATATTTCCTTGTGTAAGTGATTTATAATTTTCTCTTCCACTTCGAATGCAAACGAACTGAATCATTCCTGAAGCAACACAGCAAAGGTAGTCAGAAAGACTTCCTGTCATTGTAACAGGAATTTCCATACGGTTTACAATTTCGGAAAGCTGATCATTTATATTGTCAATTTCGGCCATTACTCTTTCATCAAGAAAATAATTTTTACAGAACCTTGTTTTAGCATCCTGTTTTTCTTTCCAGGTATCAAATTGTTCCTGTTTTTTATAAAGTTTAAATAGATTGATGTATGAAACAAAATCACCCTGTATATCTCTGAAAGCATGATGAGCTTTACGTGCTTCCATTTCTTCTCCTTCTGGTAAAAGGAAAGGGCTTGAAGCTGAAAGAAAACTTGCACCTATAATTGCGTGACCTATGTTATCAGGATAATGCATAATTGCTTCTACAATTATTCTGGAAATACGTGGCTCCAAAGGAAATTTGCACATTAACTGTCCGATTGTTGTAAGTGAATTATCTTCTTCCAGGGCTCCTAAAAGTTTAAGAGTTTCTATGGCTCCAAGAATTCCTTCATGGTCAGGACGGCTGATAAAATCGAATCCGAAGAAATCTGTAATTCCCAATTCAGACATTCGAAGAATAACTTCACTTAAATCTGTACGGTATATTTCTTCAGTCGTATACATAGGACGAGTATCGAAGTCTTTTCTTGTATAGAGTCTGTAACAGGTACCTTCGTGAGTTCTTCCGGCTCGGCCTCGTCTTTGATTTGCGCTTGCTTTAGATATGGTAGTTTCAATCAGACTTGAAGTATATGTATGAGGGTTATAAAAATTCAGTTTTGCAAGACCTGAATCTATTACAGTAGAAATATCACTTATTGTAACCGAAGTTTCAGCAATGTTTGTTGATATGACAACTTTCTTTTTACCAAACGGGGGATCTGCAAATACTCGTTCCTGCTCTTCTTTTGCAAGTCTTCCATAAAGAGGAAGTATAAAAAGTCTTCGCCCAAAAGGTTCATGAGTTAATTTATATACACAGTCTTTAATAATTTTTTCACCAGGAAGAAAAATTAAAATACCACCATCCTCTTTATTATCTAAAACTCTTTGTACAGTTTCAGAGATTTTTTGGAGGAGCAATTCACATCCTGTCTCTGTTATGGTTGTTACTTGTGTACCTTTTGGAGGATCATAAATCATTGAAACAGGATAGGTTACGGTTTCAATTGAAACTATAGGACAGTTATCAAAGTATTCAGAAAATTTTTCAGCATTCATAGTTGCTGAGCTGACAATAACTCTGAAGTCACTTCGGCTTTTTAAAACGCGTTTTAAAAGTCCCAGAACAAAGTCGATATTTAAACTTCTTTCATGAGCTTCATCAACCATAATAACCGAATATTTTGAAAGCCACGGATCAAGTTTCATTTCTTGAAGAAGAATACCATCCGTCATTATTTTGATTTTCGTAGACTGGTCAGTTTTATCTTCAAATCTCATCTTGTAGCCTACAAGTCCCGGGTATGAAGTTCCCAGCTGTTTAGAAATAAATTCACTCACTGACAAGGCCGCAATTCTTCTGGGCTGTGTAACAGCTATCATTCCTTTTTCATCATATCCAGCTTCATGAAGGATAACCGGAATCTGTGTTGTTTTTCCAGATCCTGTTGGACTCTGCACTACTATTACCTGGTTTGAATTTAATGTTTCCAGGATTCTTTGTTTTTGTTGATATACAGGTAAATCTTGATAATTCATATATTTATAAGGATTTGTCCTCTATGGCTTCACATATTGCCTTACGTTTTTTTATATATTCTACCCATGAAGGGCGGTTTTCTACAAGGTAGTCAATAAAATTTTGATCGAGTTTTTTTAAGATATATTCATAAGCAGTATTAATATAAGTTGTAATAAAAAATCTTTCCGTTTTATAAATATAAGGTTTTTTACTTTCGGGCATTTTTCTAAATGTAACTTTGTAAAGAAGACCGTCTCCAGTATCATCTCTTTCTGTAAAACTGGATTTTAAATTTGGTTTTGTTCTTTGTGCACTGATAGTGTTGCCATTTGCACACATAAGAAGTTTTGACGGGTAACGATTGGAAGTTTCTGTTTTGATTTTTTCCTGATGTTTAATAATATGTGCATGATTTGCCCATATAACATCAATTCCTGAATCAAAAAGTTCGTTATACCAGTTTCGCTGCTTTTTAGAGACTTCTCTTACATATTCTTCTTCATTTGTGTGTAATGAAAGTATAAAAAGATCACAAGGATTTTCTGATCTAAGTTTTTTACACCATTTAATAAAATTTTCTTTATTTTCTTTTCTGGAAGGGACGTAGTTTATATATGATGAATAATCATTTCTGTTCAAAAGTTGTGTTATAGCAACGAAAACAATATTCCATCCATTTTTTTGTATGATGCAATAAGAAAAATCATCTTTTTCTCCATTTTTTAATCCAGAAAAATATATCTTTCTTTCTTTCTGTGCATATTTTGTTGTGATTTTTTCAGAGTAGCTTATAGTTGCTTTAATACCTTCCAGGTATTTGTCATTTGAATGATTATTGGAAAGTGAAAATACATTGAATCCTGAATCAATAGCTGCCTGAACGTAGGAGGAATGCATATTAAAATTTGGATATGTTGACATTTCAAGATTATCTGCAACAGGGGCTTCTATATTTCCAAAGGTAAAATCTGAGTCTGATGTAATATCTTTTATTCCAGCCCAAATTTTGTTGTAATCATTTAAGGAATAATTTGGGCTGTGAGCCATAATATCTCCACCAAAAACCAATGTCAGTTCATCTGCTTTAGGTGGTAATGGCTGAGGTGTGTATTTTGAAATATCGTATTGTGAATCAATTTCATAAATATTTTCATTTTGAATTTCTTCAAGAACTTCATTATCTGGAAGAGACTTACAAGAAAAAAACAGAATTGCTGAAAGAAAAAGAAAAAAACTTTTTTTCACTTTTTACCAACTCTTAATTCATAAGCTTTATGAGGATTCGAACCTTTAAAATCTTCAGGAATTGTCTGTTCTGTAATATCGGATGTAAGAATAGAGTATCCGTTTTTTGTTGCTTGAGGTATTAAATTTCTTTCAAAAATAAGACGCTTGGAATTTGTTGAAAAGTAAAGAGTGCCCATTGGATTTAATAGGTTTAAACATTTATAAACAAGATTTGGCCAGTCTTTGTTAATGTCAAGTGTACTTTTAGCCATTTTGCTGTTACTAAAAGTTGGTGGATCCAGAATGATGATGTCGTATCTATTTTCAGGCTCAAAAGATTCAATTTTTTCATCCAGAATCTGCATAACATCACCTTTTATAAAATGGAATTTATTTTTGTCTGTAAATCCATTTAGAAGAAAATTTTCTTTTGCCCATGAAAGATAAGTATTCGATAAGTCACAAGATTCAACTCTACGGGCATTTCCGCTAGCCGCATAAAGCGAAATGCTTCCAGTGTAACAGAAAAGATTTAGTACAGATTTCCCTGATGATTTTTCCCTGATTAAATTTCGTAACGGTCTATGATCAAAAAATAAACCAGTGTCAATGTAGGATGTAAGGTCAACCTTAAAAAGTTCGCCCTGTTCTTGAACAACCCCCGTAATAGAAAGAGCATCAATTTCTTTTTCATACTGGTTCAATCCTTTCTGATGTTTTCTTTGTTTTTTTATTATATGAGACGCAGGAATAGAAAATAGTTTACACACCATTTCTGCCATTAAATTTAGCCATTCTTCTTCTTCAGATTCATCTTTTTCATAAGGTCTTTCATAAAGATATAGAACTGCAAACCGTCTTTCAGCTATTTCGGCTTCAACAGTTCGGTCATTATCAGATTGTCTCTGATTTTGATTGGAAAGAAATCGCGCACAATCAACGGGATTTGTTATATCTTCCGGAAGAAATTCATATATATCCAAGCAGAGAGGAATTTCTGGAATATCTTTGTCATAAACTCTAAAGCAGGTAATACGATTTTTTCGCGCCCATTTTTTCAGTTCCCGAAATTTTTTTGAGATACGGTTAAAAAAAATTTCTGCCTGGTAATTGTCTTTTTCTGTCATCAAACAATACCTGCAGTTTAGTTTTCTTCTCTTTCTTTTGTTTCTTCAAAAAGGAAAATATCTTTTATTTTTAAAGAAATAGTTGATTCAAGAGATGATTTTTTTTTGTTTTCAGGTAAAAGAGGCAGTTCTACAGCGTAAATACTTGATTCATAATTTTTTGCAGAAATTTCAAAAGTCAGTTTAAAAGATTTTGCATCTTTTCCATTTTTGCATTCTTGAGATTTAGGCCAGAATGAATAAGTTCCTTTTGTAGAGTTATATGTTCGCGAAGGATTTGACCAGGTTGTGTCTGACATTTCAGCTTCAATTCCGTCAATTTTAAGTACAATTTTTGCATTATCTAAAGGCTCAAAACTGGCACCGTCATAAACAGCTCCAATGATGATAGGGAAGTTATAGTATGAATCGGCATTATCTTCAACTTCATTTATTTCAGATACTTGATTTGCTGCATGATAGGCACGTTTGGAACTGTTAATGATTCGTATTCCATCTAAAGCCAAAGATGTAAGATCTGCCTTAAGCTGGGAATCCTCCAAGTCAAGGGCATTATGAAGTACACCTCTTTCTGATACGGAATACTTCGGTTGAGTTCTGTTTAGTACATAACAGATTGTATCAAGTCTGCATGTTTCACAATCGCAGTTAAGCCATTTTATGTGTTCTTTTTTTAGCTGTTCATAAAGTAAATTTACCTGTTTAGTTACGGCATCTTCCATTGCGTTGTGGATATTCATAGAAACCTCCGAAAATATATTTAAATTATAACATAAAAATTTGCAGAATAAAAGGTAAAAGACAAAAGGAATGTATTATGGTAAAATTGAAAAAGATGAAGAGTTTTTGGTTTTTACCTTTATTTTTATTATTTCTCTTTTTTTCATGTTCAAATTCAGAAAACGTTACTGAAACTATTGATTCTTCTGATTCTCTAAAAAGCCTTGTAAATGGGAAAACTGAATCAGCACTTTGGACAAAAGAAATTGAAGGGGAGCGTCTTAAAAAAGATATTTCCAGAACAGATTATGTTTCTTCATCTTTGAGGCTTACTTCTGAAGTTATGAAGGTTTCATCTTATCCAGAAGATCCTGTTTTTCCATTTATTGAAGGTTTTGCTTCTTTGGATATTTCAAATATTCCAGTGTCCACAATACAAATTGTAAAAGATTTTTGTTCTGCTATTTCAAAAGACATATATAGTGGGGAGACTTTTTTTAATCGTGAATCAATTTTTTCTTTTGTATTCTTTATTGATGATTTGGAAAATATTTTCTTCAATAGGAAAATAGATGAAATCTACATTATTCAAACCGAAGAATCATTGAAACCTGTTTTCAGCAATTTTATTTTGGGAAAAGGATTTCAATCAGAACATGAAATTCAAATCCCCGTCAGATTTTTTTATCAGACAGAGCATTTAGATATTATTCTTTTTGTTTCAACCGAAACTAATAAATTTTCGCAAATAAAAATTACTGGTATGGAGAAAGCAAATGGAAAAGACTAGACTTACCGGAATCGAAAGAGACCTTGTTTTACAGTATCTGATTGATGGAAATGTTCCTGTTACTCTTACACCGCTTGAACAAAAAAATAATTGTGATGGTATACAACCTCTTTCTTCAGCTGTTTTTCCTGTAGCATTAAAAGGGGAGTCTGTTAAAGCTTTTAATAACGGAAAAATCCTTTTGGAAAATCCTCCTCAGTCAGTTCTTTCATTTGCCGGTAAAAATGTAAAAGTCGAATTTTATTTTAATCGAGTGGGGTTGTACTTTACTTCAGTAGTATCTGATTCTTCCAATGGACTTGAAATTTTACTTCCTGAATCTATTAATTATATACAGGATTTAAATGAAAAACATAAGTTTGATTTTACTTGCAGTTTATATTATGAATGCAGAACCAGTACAGATGTTAATTTGAATTGTATTCCATGGCAACATTCTCCACTTTTTACAAGACCTGTTTGGAAAAGTATTCCCCTAGAAAATCAAAAGAAGGCCAAAAAGTATTTAGAAATTTTTGTAGAACAGGCAAAGGTTGAAAAAAATGCTGGGAATGGTATTCAACTAATTCCTGTTTGCAATTTTTTGACTTTTGTTTCAGAAAATAAATTTGAGTCATTACAGGATAGAGTTAAACCTCTTTCTATTCTTTATGTTGATCATGAAAGACTTGTTCTTGGCAGTGAGTCCAGAAATTTTTCCTTAATAAGTGGTGCAGAGTATGCAGTAAAAATGTGTTTTACTCTAAAAGAAGGACCTATTGTTTCCAGAGATATTTATGTTACCTGCCGTGTTAATAAACTGTACAATGATGCAGGTGGAACAAAGTTTTGTGCAGACTGTGTTTATACTACAATTCAGGAAGAAGACCTTAGATTTTTGTATGAAAAAGCAACCAGTCGTTTATTTTGTTAGGTCTTAAAGAGAAAATTCTGATTGCTTTGTTTTAATATAGATTTATTTTTCGTGTTGTTCTTCAGGATTATTTTTATTTTCTGGTAATTGAAATGATTTATTTTTTTTATATTTTTTTAGTTTTGATTTTGTTTTACCAGAATTACCTAAAAAGACCGCTATGAAATTTAATTGAGGAATGTTTTCACATACAACCTTTAAAATAACAGTCATTGGAACTGCTAAAAGAAGCCCCATAAATCCCCATATGTAACCCCACAAAGAAAGACTTACCAGAATAACAAATGGTGAAAGCCCTAAATCTTCGCCTTCTATTTTAGGTTCCAGAATATTTCCAAGAATCATATTAATTGAAAGCATTAAAAGAAGTATTGTAATGGTCTGCCATAAAGATGGATAGAACTGAATAAAAGCAAATAGCACTGTAAAAATTGTTGAAATAATTGAACCAAAAGTGGGAATAAAATTCATAATAAATGCCAAAAATCCCCATACAATAGGAAAGTCCATTTTTAAAAAAATAGCAGATACAAAAACAAGTATTCCGGTTGCAAGTGAAATAAAAAATTTTATAGAAAGAAAAGCAGTAATTTTATTTACAGTATTCTTGATGGCATTCAAAACTTTTTCATTGTTTGAAGAAAATGCTGATTTTATTTTTTCATCAGCAAATTTCATTTCAAATAGAAGGAAAGACATAAGAATAAAAATAAGGAGAAAGCTTTTTCCAAAAGAGACAAGCCCTTGTGAAAGATTTAAAACAAAATTTTGAATCAGATTTTTTATTTTAGAAAAATTCAGAACATTTTGAATAAGAGATTTGTTTTCATCAATGGTAAGGTTAAACTGTTCTGCTATTTTTTTATAAATACTGAAAAATCTGTCTTCATACTTTGGATACTGGCTTAAAATTGAAGTAAGGCTTGTTACAACCAAAGACGAGGCTGCCAGAGCAATAAAAACTGTAAGTATTGTTACTAAAACAGAAGCCAATGTCCAAGGACAGTGTAGCTTCTGATTCATTTTTTTTACAAGAGGATAAAATACAAGACTTATAACAACTGCAAAAATTACAGGAAGTAGAACTGATGTCAGTGTTTTTAGGGCAAAGGCTAAAACTACAATTCCAATAAAAAATAGAATATAAAAAATTTGCTTAGAATAATTGTTGTTTTCCAATATTTTATCCTTACTTGAATTACTGTGGTATACCCCGACATAAGCCGGGCATAAAATTATTTCTTTGGAAGAATCTTATCAAAACCGCAGTATGGAACAAGCACTTCAGGAATTGTTACAGAACCGTCTGCGTTCTGGTAGTTTTCCAAAATAGCAAGCATAGCTCTTCCTACAGCTATGGCGGTTCCATTCAAGGTGTGAACGTATTTGTTCTTTCCGTCGTCATCTTTGTATTTGATGTTAAGGCGACGGGCCTGGTAATCAGTACAGTTTGAAGTTGAAGTAACTTCTCCGTATTCACCTCCGTTTCGACCTGGCATCCAGGCTTCCAAATCCCATTTTCTGTAAGCAGGGGCTCCAAGGTCTCCTGTACATGTGTCTACAACATGGAATGGAAGCCCGAGTCCTGTAAAGATTTCTTCTTCAATGGCTCGAAGCTGTTCATGAATCTGGTCTGACTGTTCCGGAGTAGAGTAGGCAAACATTTCAAC
>JABUUX010000374.1 GCA_021442965.1 Treponema sp. | reverse complement strand
GATACTTTGCAGATGAAGATCCGCAGTTCAAAGTTAAAATTACCATGATTTTTGTCCTTTATTGTGAAAATATATGAAAATTATAGTTATTTAAAAAATAACTTTCAATTAAGTTGAATGAGAAAATTTTTCTTTAAGCTGTTTTTTGTTTTCATACATGTTATTGTCTGCTCGTCTGAAAACATCAGAAAAAGTTTCATGGGCAGCAGGGTTTACTTCTGCAAAACCAACCGCAATCCAAAGTCCCCAAGGAAGAAAATCTTTATGTTTTTCATTCCAGTTACTCATGTTCTGGTAGAAATAAGTTTCAATCTTTTTTTGGGTTGCTTTTTCTGTGGTTTTTTCTGTAAGAGGGGTTGCAAATTCGTCTCCACCAATTCTGTACACAGGAGTATTTCCCAACATGTGTTTAAGAAGTTTTACAGTTTCTAAAAGGAATCTGTCTCCTTCTTCATGTCCAAGTTCGTCATTTACTTTTTTCAGATTGTTTACATCCATTACAAGAACACCGTAATTGTTAGGGTAAAGTGTAAGTACATCTTCTGCAGCACTACGGAATGCCCCTTTATTTCCTATTCCGGTAAGAGGATCTAACATAGCTTTTTGTTCTGCTTTAGCCATGTAATAATGCATTTGCTCGTTCATGGTTGCAATACTGTTAGCCAGTTCTCCAATTTCATCTTTTACAACCGGAACTTTGTGCATTTGAAGATTCAGGTCTCCCGCCGCAATTCGTTTGGCTTCCTCAGTTATTGTAAGAATTTGCTTTACGTTTTTGCTAAGAAAAATTCCGTTGATTGTAATTGAGACCGACAGTATCACAATTAGCGCAATAAAAAATTCTACAGCAAGTTTATACTGAGGTTTGTTGATTTCTGATAAAGGGACAACAATTGCAACTATCATTCCGTTTGTAAGTTCACGGTTTACAAGGCGTTTTTTTCCATTTCTTGATTTGTAAGTAAAAAATTCATTTTTATGCGATAAAAGACGGTCAGAAACTTCTACAAGGCCAGCGTCAAATTCGTGTCTGTTTATGAATCCTTCTAATTCCGGATGATAAATTATGCTTCCATCCACATCCGAAAGAACTGCAAATCCTGTCTCGTATAGTTTTACATCTTTTATCTGATTAATCAGGTGTTCAAGTTTTAAATCCATTCCTATTACACCAATAAAAACATCTCCTTTATAAAAGGGAATGGTGTATGAAACCATCTGAGTACTGTTTAATTCTTCGTTGGAATATGCTTTGAGCCATACAGGTTTTTTTGCCGCTTTAGGTTCATAGTACCAGCATACCTGAGGATTCCCTGGAGTGTACGAAGATAAATCAGTAAGTTCAATTTTTGCTATCTGTCCTTTTTCTTCCTGTGTCAAAAAGACTCCGCTTGTTCCTGCTTCTTCATAGTTCAGAACAAAGTAAGCTGTGTATATATCAGGATTATTGGTTATCTGATTCTGAAGAATAAGTCTCATAATTTCCAGATAATCATTCTGTTCTTCTTCATTATCAAATAAGTCATTGGGTAAAAACTGCTGGGCAAAAGAAAGACATACGTTTGTACTTCTTACCAGTTCTTCCATTTTTGCGTTAATTTCAGAAATTTTCTGCTGGCACTGTACATCCATCATTGTGTTTGAATTATTTCTAACAACGGAATCTGTAATGGAAAAACTGATTATCCCGGTAAATAATGTTCCTGACACAATAAGTGAAGAAATCAGTAATGTCATTTTCTTCTTTATCTTCATATTTGTTTTGAAAATCCTATACCTAAAATTATAACAGAAAAAATCCAAAACGGAAACTAAACAAAAATTTATGAACTATAAATAAAGTTCCTGTTATTTTCTGTTAACTGGCTACAACCATTATTTCCTGAATTTGAGCATGCTCAGTTATGAGTTTTTCATTTTTGTTTGTTCTAAATGGAGCCACAGGAAGTCCGTTTTTGTTATAAAGAATTACAGGACAATAATTGAACCAGTTATAGCGTGCAGCTTTGGGCTCCGGGACTTTAGGACTGGAAACTTCTACTACAGAGCCATTTATTTTTGCTTCCGCACCGTACCAGATTCCATCTTGCCCGCAAATTTCAAATCCAGTCCATTTTCCATTTACTGTAGCCGAAACAGAATTGTTCCCCTGATTTTTTTCCATTTCTATAAGATTTTTGAGTTCTTCAGGTTTTTCTTTAATGAATAGTCCGCCTTTTGCATTGTCAAAAGAAAGAATCATTTTTCCGTTTTTTGAAATGCTTGAAGTAAGAGTAGGGCTGAATACTTTTTCAGAAGGAATACGTGAATTATACTGGGTTTTCATAGCAATTTGTTCCAGCCGTTCTCCTACAATTTGTTTTTGCTTTGGATGAATATCGTTAAAAGCACCTTCATCCATTATTACTGTCATATAAGTATTGGAAACTGTTTTGGAAACTTTTTCCTGAGCTTCACGGATAAGACACCAGTGTTTGAAGTCTTTGTCCATTTTATAGCGGTTTACAGTCAGCTGTACAAATAGGAATGGCAGTGAATCATCGTGCCAGTCTGTTCTCCAGTTATCAATCATACGTGTAAATAGCTTGGCGTACATATTTGGTTTGTGGTCATCACTTTCGCCCTGATACCAGAGAACCCCTTTTACAGTGTAGGGTATAATTCTTGAAAGCATGGTTTCGTAAAGCCCGCACGGGCGGAAAGGATTTTTACAGGATCGTGGACCTGGCCATTCATTCTTTCCGATTCTTTCCTGAAGAACATTCCAGTCAATTGTCGGTTCAACTGCATAAACTTCCTGAGCCTTTCGGTTCCATTCTGCATCACGCTTTAAGTAATCATCGTATTCTTGAATTTGTTCTTCGATTGATTTTCCTTTTGTTGCTTCAATTTGTTCTGTAAGATAAGTGTTCAGTTCAGAATCTGTTTCAAGATATGATTTGTGCATCCAAGCAGAACATGAAGTTCCTCCCCAGTTGCAGCCCAAAAGCCCTACGGTAAGTCCAAGTTCTTTTGAAAGTTTTTTTGCAAAGAAAAAGCCAACAGCACTCCAGGCTTTTTTTGCATCAGAATCCCATTTCGTCCAACAGGTATTTTCTTCTGCTTTGAAAAAGTCTTCATCAATCCAGGAGATTTTATTAGTGTAGTAAAAACGAACATTTGGATCTTTTGTTTCAGAAAGGGCTTCTTTTGCTTCCAGACAGTTCTGAAGTTCAAATTCCATATTTGATTGTCCACCGCAAAGCCATACTTCTCCAACTGCAACATCTGTAAATTTTTTTTCGAATGAGTCTGACTTTATAATCAACTCACAATCAGTCGCGGCGGGTTGTGGAGAAAGGGTTACAATCCATTTTCCGGCTTTTACAGATGCCGAATTTTCTGTAAGGGTTTTACCGTTTCTTTTTAATTCTACTTTTACATTACAGTCTGAATCACAGTATCCAAAAATATCAATGTTTTTATTTCGTTGAAGTACACAATGATTACTGAAAACTGCAGCTACTTTAAATGACATAATCTACTCCTGCTATTTTGTTTAAAAGTTTTTTCTATATATTTTTTATAAATCTGTAAAATGCTTCCATGCCTTGTGGAGTTCGTTTAAAAACTCCGGCATCTTCCAGAACTTTTGCAAAAACTTTTCCTACTTCATTTTGAAGAATGTCTGAAATATTGTTTTTGTTTATTTCTTTGTAAGATTTGGAAAAATCCTTTACCCATTCGCTATGCTTTGCAAGTTCTTTGATTTTAGAAATATCCTTCCCGGATAAGATGGCTTTTTCAAGTTCTGAAAGTTCATTTTTTAGTCTGCTTGGTAGAACTGCAAGTCCCATTACTTCTATAAGACCTATATTTTCTTTTTTGATATGGTGCAAATTTGCATGCGGATGGAAAACTCCTAAAGGATGTTCTTCTGTTGTTATGTTATTTCTTAATACCAAATCCAGTTCAAAAAGTTTTTTATCTGTTCCTTTAACTTTTCTCATTCGAGCAATTGGGGTTATGGTATTATGCTGTGTTTTGCCGGTTTGGGCAAAAATAAAGGCTTCTTTATCTGTGTAATTTTTCCATGTTTCAAGAATTTTTTCTGCAAGTATAATCAGTCTTTCAGGATTATTACTGTCCAGTCTTATAACACTCATAGGCCATTTTACAATTCCGGCTTTTACATCGTTGAATCCTTTTATTGTGAATTCTTTTTCAACCGGTGCTTTAGCCATAGGAAAATTATAGTTTCCTCCCTGAAAATGATTGTGTGTAAGAATTGAACCTCCGACAATAGGAAGATCTGCATTACTTCCAATGGTGTAGTGGGGAAACTGCTTTATAAAATCAAATAAAGCATGGAATGTGTCCTGATTGATTTTCATTGGAGTATGGTCGTAACTGAAAACAATACAGTGTTCGTTGTAATAAACATAAGGCGAGTATTGAAAGCCCCATATTTTTTTATTCAGGACTATTGGAATAATTCTATGATTCTGTCGAGCCGCATGATTTACCCGTCCCGCATAGCCTTCGTTTTCTTTACAAAGAAGGCATGAAGGATATCCGTTTTTTGGAGCATTTAGAGCTTGTGCAATTGCTTTAGGGTCTTTTTCAGGTTTGGACAGGTTTATTGTAATATCGATTTTCCCGTATTCTGTTTTTGTCTGCCATTTTAAATCTTTACATACCCTGTACCTTCGGATGTAATCTGTATCCTGGCAAAATTGATAATACCAGTCTGTGGCTTTTTTAGGATTCTGTTTGTAAAGCGTTTCAAATTTATTCTGAATTTCAGAGGGACGTGCAGTCAGAGTTCCCATAATTTTTGTATCAAATAGGTCACGGTAAACTACACTGTTGTTTTCCAGAAGATTATTATCTGCAGTATAATCCAGCATTTTTTTTAAGATATCTTCCAGTTCATTTCTTTTTGTTTCAGGAATTTTCTCAGCCTTTTTTACTGTCGGAAATCCATCCAGTTTAAAAATTTCCAGAAGCTTGTTTTGTGTAAAAATGATGTCTTCTTTTTCAATAAGACCAGTGGTAAGACCATATCCTGTCAATCGGTTAATTTCATTAAAAATATCCATGGTAGAATCATTCTAAAATAATTGGTATAATTATGCAATTTTTATCTATGTAAAAAGTATAATCTAATCTAAATTAAAAAGTTCTGGTAAATGTACCAGGGGAGGTTCTTATGGCAGCAAATTCAAATACTAAAAATTCCGGCGTAAAAGTTTTAAAACGACTTGCAAATGTTACTCTTCATAATGACCCCATCAGTCCGGAACTTTATTCAAAATATAATGTTAAACGTGGTCTTCGATATGCTGATGGTACAGGTGTCCTTGTCGGTCTTACTCACATTGGTGATGTAGTTGGATATGAAGCTGACGGAGATGATATTATTCCTGTACCAGGTCGCCTTATTTACCGTGGTTACAATGTTGAAGAACTGATAAAAGATGCAGAAAAAAACAAGCAGTTTGGGTTTGAGCAGTGCGTTTATCTTCTGCTTTTTGGACAGCTGCCTTCTCAAAAGCAGTTGGATGAATTTACTTCATTTATGGGAAGCTGTCGTGTTCTTCCTGCAAACTTTACAGAAGACATGATTATGAAAGCTCCTTCAAAGGATATTATGAATAAAATTGCCCGAGGTGTTCTTGCCAGTTATTCATATGATGATAATCCTGAAGATCGTTCTGTTCAAAATATCCTGCGTCAGTGTGTTGAACTTACTTCCCGTTTTTCTACTTTGGCAGCTTACGGATATCAGGCTAAGCTCCGCTATTATGATGAAAAGAGTATGTTTATCCACAATCCAGATCCTGAACTTTCTACAGCAGAAAATTTTCTACGCCTTATTCGTCCGGATACGAATTATACAAGACTCGAGGCAGAAATTCTTGATTTGGCATTAATCCTTCATGCTGAACATGGAGGAGGAAACAACTCTTCTCTCACAGTTCACGTAGTTTCTTCTGCTGATACAGATACTTATTCTGCTATTGCCGCTGCGGTTGGTTCTCTTAAGGGACGCCGCCATGGTGGTGCAAACATTCGTGTTATGGAAATGATGGATGATATCAAGGCGAATGTAAAAGACTGGGGTAATGAAAATGAACTTAAAGAATATCTTACAAAAATTGCTACAAAACAGGCTTTTGACAGAACTGGATTGATTTACGGAATGGGACATGCTGTTTATACAATCAGTGATCCACGCGAAGTTCTTCTTAAAGCTAAAGCAAAGGAACTGGCAAAAGAAAAAGGAAAGGAATGGCTTAAAGAATTTGCCCTTTACGATTCTATAGAAAGACTTGCGCCTGGAATTATTTCAGAAGTTCATCATTCAGATAAAAAAATTTGTGCAAACGTAGATCTTTATTCAGGTTTTGTTTACACCATGCTTGATATTCCTCGTGAACTTTATACTCCTATTTTTGCAATCTCTCGAATTGCAGGATGGAGTGCACACCGTATTGAGGAAGTTGTAGCTGGTGGACGTATTTATCGCCCGGCTTACAAATGCATCAGTAAAGAACGTCCTTTTGTTCCTATTGCAGAAAGAAAGTAAGTTTTGATTCATTTAAGTTTTATTCTCTGAGTATTATGGAGTATTCCCCTTGGATAGAATTGACAAAATTTTGGCACACGAAGGTTTTGGTTCCCGTAAGGATATTAAAAAGATGCTTCGTGCGTCCGAAGTGCTTGTAAACGGTACACGCGTTTTTGATGCCTCATTTTCTGTAGATTGTGAAAAAGATGTAATTGTTATTGATGGGGAAGAAATTAATCTTCGCGGAGAAGTGTACCTTATGATGAATAAAGTTCAGGGTACAATTTCTTCAAATAAAGATGGTGAACATCGAACTGTGTTTGATTTACTTTCTGATGAATATAAAACTCCTTATTTGGAAGACCGCCTTCATCTAATAGGCCGTTTGGATATGGATACCGAAGGACTTCTGCTTTTTACAACAGATGGAAGTCTTACTCATAAGCTTATTTCCCCAAAGTCTCATGTTTCTAAAACATATTTTGTTGGATTGCATAAAACTGTAACTGAAAGCGAAAAAAAATCTATAGAAGAGCAGTTTAAAAACGGTATTCATATTGAACGTGAAGATAATGAAGATGCTTGTGATTGTTTGCCGGCGGAAATTACATGGTGTACACTGGAACAGATAAAGCATTATTGTATAAATTCTTCTAAAAATCCTGATGATATTATTGAGGCTGCTTTGCTAACTATATATGAAGGAAAATATCATCAGGTAAAACGTATGTTTTCAGCTGTTGGAAATCATGTGGATTATCTAAAAAGAATCTCAATTGGAAAACTTGAATTGGACACATCTTTAATTCTTGGACAGACTTATGAGCTGGATGACGATTCTCTGGATTTAATTTTTGGCTCCCTTTAAAAATTATCACTTTTTTTAAACTTTTTTTAAAATTGTTTCCTTAAAATGAAAAATGAAGGCGTTATTATTATTGCAGACTTCTAAGGGAAACTGCTTGCTTCCGGCCGGAGCAGAACAAAACGGTGCCTTATGTGCATTAGAAAAAGTTTGAAAGAGGTATTTTATGAATCATCTTAATTCTGTAATTGTTGAAGGGAATGTTGTAAAGCAGCCCGATCTTCGTGAACCTGCACCGAATTTTAAGGTTTGCAGCTTTTCGCTCGCAGTAAATCGTTTCTTCCGTGACAAAAATGGTGATGGAAAAGAAGAGGTTAGTTTTGTTAATGTTGAAGCGGTAAACAAGCTCGCGGAATACGCAACCGAAAAATGTACAAAAGGGCGTGGTGTTCGTGTAGTTGGAAGACTTAAACAGGATCGCTGGAAGAATGAAGCGGGTAAGTGGGAAAGCAAAATGTATATCGTTGCAGAACACATTGAGTATAAACCAAAAGTTTCGAGTGGAAATAATGAAAAAGCTGCAGAGGAAGATAACGAAGGTTTAAACGAAATGAAAAATGCTGAACAGGCTGCCTATGCAGAAGATGCTGCAAAGGAAGCTGTTTGCTTTTAGTCTTCAACGCGGGATTGAATTCTTTTTCTGATATTAATTCAGAAAGAATAAAATCCTGCTTTCCGATTACTTGCGGTTGTTTAATGACTCTCTGTCTATGTAAAAACCGTCTTTCCAGTTAAAGCGTGATACATCAGGCAAAGGCTGGGCTTTTGTTAATGAGGTCATAATAGCTTTAATCTGACTTCGGCTAACTTTTGTTTTAGAGAAATCTATAAGAATTTTTTTGAAGCCTGATTTGTTAAGAAATTCTGCTTTATCTACAATAGAAAAAGGAGATTCCGGCATGACAAAAGAGCCGTCTTTGGTTGAGTTTACTTTGAAAACGGATCCTTCTTTGTCTTCGAAGTAGGTAAAATCATAATCAGACGGAAGTTTGAATCGCATTCTAAAAAGGGCAGGGTAGGCGAATACAGGAACTAGAACACGTGAGCGTACTTTGGAATCATATGTAGATTCAAGATTTTTTCTTGAGTTTTCATAAGGCATAATAAATGCGCCTATGTTCTGGTTTTCAAGGAAGGAAACAGCCCAACGGTTGAAAGTGTAAAGATATGGTCCTGCTATAAGGTTTGTTTTTTTATCTTTCAGCATTTGAATGTGAGCAAGGTTATTAACAACAAAATTGAAGAAACCGTCTTGAACCAAAAAGTCTAAAGTATTCTTTAGTTTGTCCTCTTGCGAAGATGAACAAAACGGATCTAAAGAAATGAAAATCTGTTTTTTTGAAAAAGGAAGAACTGTCTTATGGTTCAGAAGGTCTTCTTCTGTTTCTGAGTTTAGTTCCAGAATAACACGTACAGGGTGGAGCCCCTGAACCTGAAACAAGTCAGAAATTGATGAAACTGCGGTATAAATTCCGTCAGGAAAATACATCAGTTCTTTTTGTCCTACAGGCGTTAAATCCAGTATAGGAAGCTGTTCGTCTCCAGGCTGTTTTCTGTAACGACTGATATCATGTGGAAGAACCCTTGGGTATCTTTTGCTGCTGGCTTTAGTTTGCAGAAGGTAAACAGGGTCTCCTTCTGAAAAGCCGGAAGGAATGTCTATCCAGCGTTCTCCGTTCTCGGAAAGTTCCACTGTTCTGACTTTGTGACTTACGCGTCCTGTGTCATCTTTTTTATGAAGACGGATAGAATCTCCCGGATCAGGATCGTAGGAGCCTCCTGTAATAACTGCAAGTGCAATTTTTCGGTCTTCAGGAGTAGGATCAGAAATGTTTTTTAAAAGAGCCTGCTTCAGTTCTTTTGGAGCAGGCTTTGTTTTTCTTATTTTTCCAAGGTAAATTCCTGTTCCACCAGCTTGGTCTGGGTTCAATATTTTAACAGCAGCATTGTTTATGCCGTCTTCATTTGTATTAAATCCATACCAGTAAGTAGTTTTAGAACGTGCAAAATCGCTTGAAAGCATTCTTCGTCCTGCAGCAATTGCACCTTTACGGTCTTCTTTGTAATGATCCATTACATATCGGTAAGCCGAAACAACACTGCCTACATATTCGGCACTTTTCATGCGGCCTTCAATTTTGAATGAGTCAACGCCGGCTTCAATAAGAGCTGGTATTTGATCAATCAGTTCCAGGTCACAAGGTGAAAAATAATATCCTTGCTTTACTCCGCCAGAGTATTCAGCTGTGTAATAGCGGCGGCAGGCTTGAGTACACATACCTCGGTTTGCAGATTTTCCACCCAGAAAACTAGAAAAAAGACAAAGTCCTGATTCACTTACGCAAAGGGCTCCGTGAACAAAAACTTCTAAATCGGCGCCAGTTTCGGTTTTTATTTTTTTTATTTCATCCAGTCCAAGTTCGCGTGCCAGTACAACTCGTTTTACTCCTTCACCCAGAAGAAGTTTTGTTGCATTAGTACTTTCAACGTTCATTTGTGTAGAAGCATGAATTTCCAGGTTCGGGAAAAATTCCTGGCACATTCTGATTACTCCAAAATCCTGAACAATAATTCCGTCCGGACCAACTTTGTTAAGGTATGAAAGAAATCTGTATAATCTTTCTGTTTCTTTTTCTTCACTGACTGTATTTACAGTAACATAAATCTTTTTATGCTGACGGTGAACAGATTCAACCGCTGCTTCAAACTGGTTCCATGCAAAGTTTGTAGTGCGGAGCCTAGCATTAAAATTTTTAAGACCAAGATAAACAGCATCAGCTCCTTCGCCTATAGCTGCATCCAATGATTCAATATTACCCGCAGGTGCTAATAATTCTGCCATATATTTATTGTATCAGAAACCTAAAATGACTTCCACTTATTGACAGAATTTATATTTACCAGAAAAGTTGAAAATTAATATTTCGTTTAGATTTTATATAAGACCAGTTTTGTTTCATTTTTGTGGATTAGGTCTTCCTGGAGAGACAGAACTTTCTGTTATGCGAATCCATTCTTTAGCATTTGACGGAATGATATTTTCATAATATCCATGTTCGTAGTTTTCAATTATTTCAGACAGATTTGTTCTTGCAAGAACGCAGGATGTTTTGAATATAACAGCATTCTCAAAGGAACCGTCTGGACTCCAGGCTCCGGTATCTGAACAGAATTGTGCTTTTTCCTGAAATTTTTCTTTCATCCACTCATTTTTTTTATCTATACTGTAAATAACCGATTGTAGAATTTTTCCTGTGTTTGGATTTTCCAGAACGATTACATCCTGACTTGCACCTAATCTTGAGTCGGAGTTTTCTACCCAAATATCCCATGCAATATCTGAACTGCCTGAACCTGTTGACAGCGTTTTATCTCCTGAAAGTTCACTTATACAACCTGAACTGTCCTGAGGTTTTCTATAGTGCACTGTAATGAAATCACCTTTTGAAATTTCTATTGCAGGAAATATAAAGGCGTTGTTTTCTCCATCATTAGTGCTGGATATTTTTAATCCGGCAAGATTTCCATCTGAAAGTGCGTAAAGTTCCACAAATTCTTTTCCATATTTTTCACTTACAGCATCTTTTATTTCCGTAAATACTAAAGCTGGAACACGAGAGTTGTACCCTGTAAAGAAAAAAGAAAATAGAAGGGAAGAACCTTTTTTATTTTCTACTTCTCCATAAAATTCGTATTTTTTTCCAATTTCTGTAGACTCTTCTAATTTGATTATTATTTCCGATTTTTCATTATTACTTTCAATTGAAACCGGTATTTTATTTTCTTTTCCTAAAGCACTTTCTAAAGCGGTCGAAAGATTTTCATCTAAGGAAACTGTTTCTGAATCTGATATTCCTTCTACATAAGGACTTATAATTCCGTTTAACAGGAGAACTTCATCGGAAAATCTCAGGCGGATAGTTTTGTCCGATTCTACAATAATTTCTTCAAGCACCGGTACTTTATAATCTGCTCCTATTATTTCAATTCCGCTTGCAGTAACTCGACAGGAAAATGGAAAAACTGAAAACAGAATAAGACCTGTTAGTGTTAAGGATTCTAAAATAACAATAATAATGTGTTTGATTTTTGGATTGATTTTTGCTTTCATAAGATCTCCGTAAAAATATCTTCTGACTTAATATAGTCTTCATTTTTCACTTTTACGCAAAATCTTAAAAAAAAACCTGCAGGATAACTGCAGGCTTCATAATTTTTTATTATTATTTTCTATCTTGTAAATTCAGGGTTCAGTTCACAGGCTTCAACCATGTATCGGATATTAATACCTGTGTTGTCTTCCATAATTTTTTCAACAACAAAAATCATGTTTTTTCCTGTTTTGTCACAAAGAATCTGTTCTACTTTATAACCTGTAACACCTTTTCTTTTAATATCCGGATTTCCAACCATCTGACTTGCAGTAACGTTTCCATTTTTATCTTTTTTTTCTATTAGAATATAGAAAGATGATTTTGCCTGGGCTCCACTTCCGTTTACAGTTGGTACTACCTTTACATTGTAGGTCATAGGATTATTTATATCTGAACCCAAAAAATCTGTAAATTTAATTTCATCAGAACCTTTTTTTAATGGATCTTCACAAATATAGAGCATCTGGTCTGGCTTTGTTTTTGTAAGATTCAAAGGTTTCAGGTTGTAAAAGTTTTGAGCTTCAAGAGATTCATAAACTTCTCGTCCTGATTTTCCTTTTGTTACAGCAGAAGGTTTTACTGAAAAATATCCTTTGTCTGCGTAATCATTTTTCTTGATATCAACTTCAATCAGTTCTGCCCAACTCTGAAAGTTTTTGTCTGTTTTTCCGTACTGCCCAAAAACATATATGTTGCCGTCTTTAGACCATCCGCCTTCAACAAATGTTGCAACATCACCGCAAAATGCAGAGCATGCAAGAAGTCCGGATATAATTACAGCAGTAAGTATCTTTTTCATTTCTTCCCCCAAAAAATATATAATCTTATTTCTATTTTCGGCTTATTTAATAAAGTCTTTACTAATAATTTGGTTCACTTTATTATTTCAGTATGACTATTAAATCAAGAAATCGTCTTCTTTTTATTCTTTTTATTACATCTGCAGTTTTTTTTGTTTTAAGTCTGATTTTTTTTATTATCGGTGTATTAAAATTTAATTTTTTGGCTTATGAACCGAATCCTGAACACGGTTTATTTCGTCAGCTTTTTTTTGATTATCATCCTTTCTCTGTGTATAATTCCATTTTTTTTATGAATGTATACGTAGTTGTGGCATCTTTTGTTGTAAGTCAGGCTTTTGAAAAAACACAGTCTTCTGAATTGGTTTTTTATTTTTGCTTTCTTGTTGCATGTCTTGCTGAATGTGCCAGACTTTATATCCCTTTTTTAGTGGCTTCAAAACCATTTACTGGATTTATAGTTTTCTTTGGTCGCTTTTCTACTTTTGCAAGAATCCTGGCTCCTCTGGCTCTTTTGTTTTCTACCATTATGACAGGACCTGAACAAAGACAGAATCTTGAAAGAAATCTTCTTCTGATTATTGTTATATCTATTTTTGCAGCTTTTATTCTTCCCTTGAATACAGGTGTTTTAGAAAAAACTTTCCGTATTCATGTAGGATTTGACCGTATAGTTGTTATTATTGAAATTCTGGTTCACTCCAGTGCAGTTATTTCGTTATTTATTTCAAATATTCAGAATGGCTACAAACAATGGACTACACTTGGTCTGGCTTTAATTATTGCAGGATTTGTTTTGGGAATTAATGGAATTAATCTGTTCGTGTTCAATCTTGCTGCAATCTGTACATCTGCGGGAACATTTTTATATTTGAACAGTCTTCACAACCGTCATTTATATGAGTAGTGAAAGACCTCCAATAGTAATTGGAATTAAAATATTGTCAAAATCTGCCAGAGGAATAAGTTCCAGAATCATTGCCGAAAAAGCCAGTTGAATACTTACAGCTGTGTTTCCCTGAACAAAAAATGATGTAATAAAAACTGCGGTAAAGCAAGCAAGACTTCCTGCCGCAGTCTTTCCTTTTGTAAATGGAATATGTATTTTTCCAAAAAGTTTTCCAGAAAGACTTGCAAGCCCGTCTCCAAAAGCCAGAGCATATATTCCTATGGTTGCAGCCTGAAGAGGCAGACAGATGGCTGCAATTAGGATTCCTATAACTAGTGTAACTGGTCCCAGTACAAATTTATTTTCATCTCTTTTTCTTGCTGCCAGTTCAGTAATTTTTGATATTAATGGAACTCTTTTACCTTTAAGCCGTAGTATTTCAGAAACTGTATATCCAATAACTGCTAAAAAAAGAAGAATAATAACAGGAAGAAAGAAGTACTTCAAAAGAAGTGGGATAATTGCAGAACACAGATGTATTGATTTCCTGAACAGTTCTTTTAACAGGAGATTGATTTTATGGATTCGTATGCTTTCTTGTGTTCGTTCCATAACTAAAAAGTTTCTGAATCAGAAATTGTTTTTGGAATTTCTATGAAGATTGAAGGCTGGAAATCCGGAACAGGGTGAGTAATATATCTGATGTTTTCCTGTGGAAGATTGCTTCCTCCAAGTCTTGTCATAGTTTCCTTGTTTCTTGTAAGGGCATCCCAGGCTCTAAGAGACTGCGATAATTGAACAATTGATTCTGCGTTATATGCACTGCTGCCTGTTCGCTGAGCCAGACGGTTCAGAGTAACTCCATAATTGTTTGTAGCATAAAGGTAGAGAGTAATGAGTTCTTCAAAACCTTTTGCCCCTTGTACTAAATCGGTTCCTTTTTCTGCAATTTTCTCTTCAAGTTTATCAACCAGTTTTTCGTAATAACCTTGAGCCGGATAATTATCTCCGCGAATTGCCAGTGTGTTTCCCATAGCAAGAAGGAGATTTGGTTCTTTGTTTGTTCCATCTCCAGCTTTCATAAAGGAACCGAATGCTTCTGTGTAATTACTGTTTTTATACTGGATGTAACCGATTTTATATCTGATAGAAGAAGAATCATTTTCAAGTTTTACAGAATATATATAATTCTGAAGTGCATTGTCATAGTCTCCGGAAATGAAGTAGTCAATATCTGCCTGATCTGCAAAAAGAATTCCAACTTTTACGGTACCCGGAAGACCTGAATTGTCTCGTTCCTGTGTAAATAGAGTGATACCTTGTGTGTAGAATTCTTGAGCTCTCATATATTCTTTTGCTTTTGAGTATTCTTCACCAGAAAGTCTGTATGCATCAATAAACTTGTACATATCACGGCGTCTTATAATTTTTGAGTTGTTAAAGTTATCAATTGTTTTTATAAGAGATTCTTTTGCCGAAAGAGCTTCATTTGTTTCAATGTAATATCGGGACAGATTGTAATATGCAACAGGACTTGAAGGATCCATTTTTACTGCACGTGCCAGAAGGAGTTTTACATCTTCAATGTATTCCCTAAGATATTCTCGGGATGGTGGAAGAGGCCCGTAAAGTTTATCAAGCAAGTAACCTGAAAGTTCTGTCCAGTCCTCTGCACAAAGATTTTTTTCTTTTGGAAGGAATCTTTCTTTTAGAGGAATAACTTCAGGAAGATTGTCAGTTCTAATGTAGTAGCGCATAAGCCTGCTTAGATACAAATTCTGATTTTTGTAGAGCTGAAGAAGATTGTTATACTGTTCTTTTGCATCTTCAAGTTTTGCAGGCTCTTTTTCTGTCCCCCATTCAAGGAAAATATCTCCAAGCAGAAGAATACCTTCTTCATCATTTACATGGTAATCCAAAACTTCGCGGCGACAGATTTCTTCTGCACGTTCATAATTTGCCAGGTCGTCCAGATTCATTCTAGCATATTCAATCCCAGCTTCTTTATCATGTTTGAAGTCACTAAGGATTTTTTTGTATATTTCTTCAGCTGTAATATACTGCTTTCTGTCTCTATAGCCGCGTGCATATTTGAAGTACCACTTTTTCTTTTTTTGATATTCTGTAGCAGCGTAGAATTTTTCTTTAGACTGAGGGTACTCATCTGCTAAAAGCATATTGTATCCTTGTCTGTAAAGACTCGAAGCTTTTGCAGGGATGTAAATGCAGTTTTTTCCGAATTCAAATAGTCCAAAACTGACTACAAGAATAATCATACCTGCAAATACCGCAGGGACGATTTTATTTTTAAGCTGATACTGAATCGATTTTTTATAGGCTTCGTATTCTTCTGCAGTGCGGTGTTCAAAATCTCGAGGAACTGGAATAGAAATATCCAGCATTTTTTCAAGCATTGTTGCAACCTGACGGGCAGGGGCTTTATGCAGAATTTTTTCGATGATTTCAAATTCAGCGTCATCTGTGAATTCGTTTTTTACAATCAGGTCTTCGAATGCAAGTCGTACATTAAGAGGGTACTCTGAAAGATTTTTCAGGAATACTTTATACTGCTCATCTGAAAGTGTATTAGGAGGCAGTTCTTCTCCCTTTTTCTTATCGTCTGAACCGGCTTTTGCAAAGACAGGCGTATATTTTTCTTCTTTTGCTGTTTGTACATCAGAAAATCCGGGAATCTCAAAATTTTCAGCATCAAAAGAAGATTCTGAGTCTTCGTGAGATGAAGATTCAAGCTGGGAATCAGTGTCCGGCACATTGAATTCCATGCCTTCCATTTCTGAAATATCAAAAGTTTCAATTGGCAAATCTTCGTCACTGTTTTGTATTTCAGTCCCGCTTTCATCTTCATCAATGTTGAAGTCAGTGCTAAAGGATTCAGTACTGTCAGAAATATCTTCAGTAGCATCTGTTCCAAATGGACTTTCTGTATTAAACTCATCTGACTCAAAGGAATTCTCAGAATCAAAGGAATCTAAAGTTGTATCTGATTCAGATGTTCCTTCTGTGTTTTCAGAAGGAGTGTCAAAAGAAAAACTTGAAAAGTCTATTACAGGAGATGATTCTTCATCTTGAGGAGGAAGGTCTCCCGTAGCATTATCTGGTATATCAAAAGGATTTTCTTCTACTGTCTGACTGAAATCTTCTGTGGTTTCCGGGATGTTAAAATCACTGCCGTCCATGGAAGGAAGTTCAAGAGAAGAAAAGTCTTCCTCTTGTGATGATATTTCTGAAGTCTCAGCTGAAGAATCAAAAGAAAAATCTGTATCAACTGTAGTATCAGGATTTTGTGGAGTATCAAAATCTGGAAGATCTAAAGAATCAAGTCCGGAGGCTTTTTCAAAATCGCTTCCAAAGCCTTCATTTAGTTCCGGACTGTTTGAAAAATCCATTCCTGTGCCTTGAGAAACATTATCGCCGGCAAGTTCCAGGGCATCAGAGTTTAGGGAAGAAATTTCTTCTGACTCAGATAATTCGTTTTCAGAAATGTCTGAAGAAAGGCTAAAGTCAAAGGAAGAAAAATCTTCTTGTTCCGCTTTTGGTTCTTGTGGAATGTTAAAATCAAAATCAGAGGAGGAAGATGGTGTTTCTTCAATATTCAAAGATTCATTATCATCTCCAAGCTCTTCCAATTCTTCTATGTCTGAAAAATTATCATCATTTGAGATATCAAAATTTTCTGGTTGTGCACTTGTAGTAGAATTCGAATTATCAAGGTCACCAAGCCCCAGTTCTTCAAGAGAAAGAGCCTGTCCTTTATCTGGGAAAGAAACGTCTGTATCAGAATCAGAGGTTTCTTCCGGTTCATCGTAAAAATTCAGGTCATTTGTAATAACAGGAGCTTTAGCCGGTTTCTTTTTTGGGGTATAGCTGTCGTCGCCGAATCCCCCAGAATAAAATTCTTCATCTTCTTCATCAATTTCTGATGAAGAAGGGGGTTCTACAGCAGGATTGGAAGAACCGTCAAAACCTGCACCTCCAAGAAGATCTTCCAGACTTAAATCAGCAATGGAAGTTTCTTTTTCTTCAATAATCTGTTCTTCTGGTTCAGGCTGTTCTTCCGGTTCCATGAACATAGAAAGATCAGGCATATCAGCGGCACCTGATAAAGCTCCGGAATCTTCTTCCATTGGAGCAAGAAGAGCCGATAAGTCCGGAGCCTCAAAACTTGGTTCCGCAGTATCTTCTTTTTTATCACTTTGAGTTGTTTTTGTGGCTGTAAGATTCTGAAGTTCTGAAAGATCATCATCGACTGATGTTGTTTGGGCAACAGCTTCCTTTTCAGGCATTCCCATTACAAATTCTTCTGAATCATCTATATCTTGTATTGATTTTGGAATGGAAACACGTACCGGTTTTTCACCGCGTTGTGCACGGAGTTGAATTTCATCTCCAAGAGAAAGAATGTCTTTGTTAAACTGTTTAAGCTGACTTAAGCCCGGCATACTGTTTTATTTTACTCCAAAACTGGTACTTCTTCTAGTAACGGACGAAAATGAACCCTGGTTTAGTTTTATTTACATGCAAAAAACAACCTCTCGAGAAAATACATATTTTCGGCATGGTGTATCTGCGCTTCGCTTGCTACAAATGCCTCAAACAATGATTTTCTCTGCGGCTTTTTTTTACTTAAAATAGGTCTCAACCAGGCTTCGTTTCTAAACTCAAAAGTTTGGCGAAGTCTTTACTATTCAATATTCAATATTAATTATTTAATATCTCTCGCGTTCACTATTCACTATTCAATATTATCTATATAATAACCTTTCTATGATTAATGATGATAATATAAAAGAAGAAATTAAAGAGACTGATGAAATTATTCCTATTGAAAACGATTTTTGTGAAACAGAAGAAAGTGATGAACCTGACGGACAGGTAACTTTTGAAGATTTAGGACTTGATGAACGTGCACTGGCTGCTGTACGCCGTAAGGGCTTTGAATATCCGTCACCTATTCAGGTGCTTGCCATTCCGCGCCTTTTGAACGGAGACTCAAATGTTATTGCCCGTGCAAGAACGGGAACCGGAAAAACTGCTGCTTTCGGACTTCCTATAATCCAGCAGCTCCG
>JABUUX010000163.1 GCA_021442965.1 Treponema sp. | reverse complement strand
GAACCTGCGACATCCTGGTCCCAAACCAGACGCGCTACCAGCTGCGCTACATCCCGTAAGTGAATAAAAATATACTACATAATGATTTTTTATTCAAGTGCCTTGATGGTTATTTTGCAATAATTCTCATCAATTCTGCATTTCCAAAAAGTTTTACAGTTTCGCCTGGCTGTACAGAATAAATTTCTTCAGAGCAAACCTCTTTTCCTTCATATTTGGCACCAACAGAAGAAATAACATAAAGAAGCTCAACCCCTTCAGGTTTTTCCCGAACTGGACAAGTATATTCCCAGCCACCGTTAACTTCTATTTTTTCAAGACGAAAATAGTCGCATTCAAAACATTTGTTAAACGGAGCAACCGGAATCATTTCTCCACTTTTTAGCACTTTCAGTCCCTTTTCTATATGAACTTCTCTACCTCTACCCCAGTCATATAAACGATAAGTAAGATCACAACTCTGCTGCACTTCCATAAGTCTAAGACCTGAGCCAATGGCATGAACAGTTCCGGCTGGAATAAAAATGAAATCTCCTTTTTTTACGGAAACAAAATTCAAATAATCTTCAAGACGATTTTCATTTATAGCCTTAGCTAAAACTTCAGAAGGAAATTCATTTTTCATCCCATAAACAATTTTGGCATCAGGAGCAGCTTCCAGTACATACCAGCATTCAGTTTTTCCACGATTTCCAACCCCTTCAAGTTCCAAAGCAAACTCATCATTAGGATGAACTTGAATAGAAAGTGTATCATCGGCTTGTATAACCTTTACTAAAAGCGGATAATCTTTTCCGCATTCTTCCATAAAATCTTTTTGAAGTCCGTTTGGATGGGTAGACGCTATCCACTGTTCATACCCCCATATTTTTTCTGACAATATTGCATTAAGTTTTTTCATAATTTTCCTCGTTATTCTGTTATATCAGTTTTACATCAGAAAAATCAAGCAGAATCTTTTCTTGAAGAACAAGCATTTTCCCTTCTGGCATTTTTCCTTTTTCTATATGTTCTTCACCATGATCCATTCCATTCAAATGAAGAAGCCCGTGAAGGATTAATCTTTTTAATTCGGAGTTTACATCTGTTTCAAAATAAGAAGCGTTTTTAGGCAAAGTTTCCAAACTGATTACAACATCACCTTGATTAATCCACTTCCCCTCTACATCTTCATATTCATCTCCATTTTCAAACGAAAGAACATCAGTGGCAGAATCTATCTGCCTGTAACGTTTATTTAACTCCTGAATCATTTTATCATCACAAAACAAGATTGAAATTTCTTCTCTATCAAAACAAAGTGTTTTCATCAAATTCTGAACATATGGTTCAATATTGCAAAACCATGTCGGAGTTTGCATTCCATCCATCATACTAACAAAAACTCTATTCATTATTTTCCTCGATGTGGTGTCTTATAAAATATTTCTCATGAGCAGCTTTAAGCTGAGTATCATCTACATGCGTATAAATTTGTGTTGTTGAAAGATCTGAATGCCCCAATAATTCTTGAACAGAACGTAAATCTGCTCCACCCTGTAATAGATGAGTTGCAAATGAATGCCTTAAGGTATGAACTTTTGCCGTAACTCCACTCATAGCTTCCAACTCTTGAAATCTTTTCCAAATCCCCTTTCTGGAAATAGGTTCACCTTTATAATTTAAGAAAACTTCATCAACAACTTTTCCATTCAGAAGATTGGGTCTTACATCATTAAGGTAAATAATTAATTTATCAAAGGCACGGCCACCAAAAGGAACAATTCTTTCTTTATCCCCTTTTCCATGTACAATCAGGATTTTTTCATTTAAATGAACATGTGTTAAAACAAGAGTTGCTGCTTCACTGATTCTTAATCCGCAGGAATAAATCAATTCAAACAGAGCATCATCACGCTTGCCAAGTGGAGTAGAAGTATCAATTACAGACAGTAACTGATCTACCTGTTCAACAGTTAGAACCCTGGGAATAGTTTTTCCAGCTTTAGGTCTGTCTAATTCCAATGCAACATTATAATCCCATAGATTTTTTCTAACCAGATATTCACCTAATGCTCTTATTCCTGAAAGATCCTTTGCCAAAGTAAATTCATTTACACCGTCTGTACGGCGCTTAAGCAAAAACCATGTTATATCTTGCAGCGTTACATCTTTTAATTTTAAATGTTCTTGTGAACACCAATAAAGAAATAATTTTGCTGACTCTGTGTAAGTTGCCGCAGTCTCATCACTGTGTCGATTCACAAGAAGAAGATCCGTATAAAACTGATTAAGAAGTTCTTCTATTGTCATAATTCTGCGGCACCATTTTAGTCATCTGAAAAATTAATTGTCTTTGAATAATCGCTGTTCTGTTTTCTAAGACAGGCAGGCTTATTTATATCATTCTGACTGGAAAAACTTGGAGACGGAGAAAATGAACTATTAAATGAAGTTTTTACCGGTTCGAAATTTCCAAAAAGATCATCTCCTAAAGATGTCTTTTTTTCATCCAAAGAAGATTGTTTTTCTTTACGTTCGGAATCCATTACCAAATTTGAACTTCCTTTCATATTCAGAATGTCATCAATTTCATCAGCAGTAACTACATCTTCACGGTAAGGCTTTTCGCTTTCTGTTTCTATCTCAGGCTCAGCTTCTTTTTTATTGAATCCGGTTGCAATTACAATGACTCTAACCTTATCTTCCATTGTTGGATCAATTATCTGCCCCCAAAGGTTGTGGTGATTTTTTCCTGCAGAAGCCGTAATTGTATTATTAATTTCGTTAATCTCGCTCATACGGATATTAGCAGGTCCTGTAATATTTACTAAAAGTTTTGTAGCACCATCAATTTTCATGTGTTCAAGCATTGGATTTGAAATAGCTCTTTGAGCAGCATCAATAGCACGGTTTTCACCACTGCCTTCTCCAACACCAAGAAGAGTTTCACCTGCATCTTTAAGAACCGTTTTCATATCATTGAAATCTCGGTTAACAACACCTTCTTTTGTTATAATCTCACAAATTCCTTTAACCCCCTGACACAACAAATCATCTGCAACTGCAAATGCCACTGTAAAAGGGCTGTCATTATCTATAATTTTAAAAACTGATTCGTTTGGTACTACTATCAGACTATCAACTTTCTCTCTAAGTTTTTCAACCCCTGCAACTGCATTTTCCATACGATGAGGGCCTTCAAATGTAAACGGAGTTGTAACTACAGCAACTGTTAGAGCCCCAGATTTTCTGGCAATATCAGCAACAATTGGAATTGAACCGGTTCCTGTTCCTCCACCCATTCCGGCTGTAAGAACAATCATATCAGCACCTGATACAACCTGTTCAATGGAGGCTGTATCTTCAATTGCGGCTTTTTCACCAACCTCAGGGTTTCCACCAGAACCAAGTCCACCAGTAATTTTCTGACCTATAGGAAGTTTTGTTTGTGCCGGATTTTTATTTAATGCCTGAAGATCTGTATTCATTACAACAAAATCTACACCCGAAACATTATCATTAATCATCTGACGGACGGCATTGGATCCACCACCGCCACAACCAATTACTTTAATTCTTGTTGGATTTGTAAGATCGCGAACAGTTGAATCTTGAACAGGAGCATTGTCCTGAACTACAGAGAAATTAAAACCCATTATATCCTCCCTATAAACTCCGCGTTAGCGGCGCGCCATGGACGGCGCGTATCGCAGCTTGCGGAGCAAGATGCAAATGATAAAAATACACGGAAGTATTTTTATTATGCCTCCCTATAAACTCCGCGTTAGCGGCGCGCCATGGACGGCGTATATTTCACATCCCCGGTTCCCAGCCGGCTACCCTATTCTTTCTAAATTAGAAGAATCTTTTAAAGAACTCTTTTACTCCACTTTTCTTTTGTACAGAAGTGGAATTTGTTCTGGCTTTTCTTCTTTGTCTTGAAGCAGATTTTTTATCCTCAGCTTTATTGGCAATAATCAACCCTACTGCAGTTGCAAAATCAGGAGTACGATAATCTTCTTCAACACCACCAAGATTTTCTGGCGTTCCTATTCTTACAGAAGAAGTACGGAAAATGGCCTGTGCCAGTTCTACAACACCTTCCATAAGAGCACCCCCACCTGTAAGAATAATATTACCGGAAAGCTGCTTTATTTGTGAATTCTGCATCACAGCCTTTCTAACCATAGTAAATATTTCTTCCATACGTGGTTGAATAATACTGCATATCTGAGATTTTGTTGTTGCTTCCGGAGCTCTTCCCCCAACTCCGGGAATTATTACTTCAGAATCGACATTTATACCGTCATACCAGCAGCATCCCGATTCAATCTTTATTTTTTCTGCATTTGCTACAGAAATACCTTTTACAATAGCAATATCATTTGTAACCAGATTACCACCAACCTGAATAGAAGCAGTACAAACAGGGGCACCTTTTAAAAGAACCAGAACATCAGTAGTACCAGCTCCTAAATCTATTACAATTGATCCTAACTCTAATTCATCTTGATGAACAACAGAAAATGTCGAAGCAAGAGTTTTAAGCATTATTCCATTACTAAGATACCCAGCCCGATCAATACATGATCTTACATTTTGAACTGTACTATAAGCTGCAGTTACAATATGAACATCAGCTTCAAGCCTGTCCCCCATGCGATCAACCGGAGTTTCCACACCTGAAGAAATACCATCAACTATGAAATTTTGTGGAATAATATGTAGAACCTGTCTGTCAGGAGGAAATTTTAAGGATTTTGCACAATCAATAACACGGTCAACATCTGCTAACGTAATTTCTCGTGTATTTCCACGTGTTTTGGTAATACCAACAACACCATGAGAATTTGTACTGTTAATCTGGATTCCACCGATAGCCGTGTAAACGGAAGTTACTTCAAGTCCTGCATTCTGTTCAGCCAATTCAATTGCTTCTTTAATGGCATTTTTTGCAGCTTCAATATTTACAATAATTCCGTTTCTTAATCCATCTGACTTAACAACTGAAGTTCCGGCAATCTGAACATTACCGTTTTCATCAACATCTCCAATTGCAACGCGGATAAAACTTGTACCGATATCAAGACCAACAATCATTTCTATAAAACCTAATATTACATGTAAGAAACTGAACCGTAACGAAGGTCAACAACCTTTGCTTCTGACTCAAGTTTTTTTACAACTTCCAATGCTAACATCATATACTTTAATGCATCTTCATTCAATGCACGGTCACATAAAACTTTTACATGTCCTGTTGAAGGTATTAATGCAAGTTCATAACTTCCACTTTCTTTAGGTAGAACACAAATTTCTGATATTGCTATAAAATATTCTTTTGGAATATTTGCAATCTGTTCAATCAGTGGTTTATATTTTTCAGGGATTCTCATTCCTCCAGTCATATTTTCTACAGGAATTCCAGATATAATTGGAAAATCCTGTTTTCCATTTGGAGAATACTGTTTATTTGAAAACAGCACCCCATTTTCATCAATTTCAAAAGGAACAGATTTACCTTTTTCCACCACAAATGTCATTGCAACAGGAGTCCTTTCAACAACATCAACCATAATTCTATCAGGAAATTTTTTTTCTACGGATACATTAGCAAGGCATGGTTCAGAAGAGAGAATAGATAATGCAGCTTCAGCATCAAAAGTAAACCAGTTTCTTGTATTTAAAGGTAGAAGTTTCATAGCAATATCTTCAGGAGAAAGAGTTTTATATCCGGAAACAGTTACTTTAGGACTGGATAAACTTGGTTTTATGAATCTATAAACTATAAACTCACCAAGAAGTAAAATACAAAAAACAAAAAAAGCAGCAATTACGATTTTGTATCTGCGCTGACTTTTTGCTTCTGCTTTTGAGTTTTCTTCTTCATCAAAATAATCTTCATCACTAAAGAAAATTCCTACATCACTCATTTTAAATATCTCCCAACTCTACATTCATATATTCGGTTTTTATATTCTTTTCCCTTACTATTTCAAAAATATTGTCTGAAGGCTCATCACACCTTGATGCATTCAAAACAAAGCCACACATCATAAGTGTTACAATAATTGATGACCCCCCCATAGAAAAAAACGGAAGAGGAATTCCTGTTGAAGGAATTAAATGACAGACAACAGCAATATTCAGTAAAGACTGTACAACAATAGACAATACACATCCAAATGAAGCATAGGCTGCAAATCGATTTCCTGTATTTTTACAAATCTTAAATCCTTTCCATGCAAAAAAGAAAAGCAGCCCCATATATGCAAGAACACCAATAAATCCAAACGCTTCAACCCATCCTGCAAAAATATAATCGTTTTTAACTTCCGGAACACTTCTGAACTTAACCATATCCATTCCAATTCCTGTTCCTAAAAGACCTCCAGAACTTATAGCGCGTACAGCATTATTTGCCTGAAAGTTTAATGACTGAGTTTCTGTTGTTGGATGAATATACCCTAAAATTCTTTCCAGCCTATACTGACTTGTTACAATGGAAAGAATAATTAATGCCATAATTAATGGACTGGCAAGACCAAACCAACTCAATTTTGTTCCAGTAGCCAAGAACATTAGTATTCCTATACAAAAAATAAAAGCTGAAGTTGAAAGATCTTTCTGAAAATATACTATCAACGTAACCAAAGTAAGACCTATAACTCCTTGTAATACAGATTTCTCTTCTGGATTTTCTATATCTTTTTGTTTGTCAAAAAAATTTGCAAGGAACAATACAATTGCAAACTTTGCAAGTTCTGATGGCTGAAATGTAAAATTGAACGGCATTTTTATCCAGCGTCTGGCACCATTGATTTTTCCGCCATCCAGCTTCTCTGCAGCAACTCCTGGAATAAAACAGAGTATACAAAGAATTACTGTAAAAATTGCAAAATACGGCAGAATCTTTCTGATTACTTTCATGCTTGCCAAGCCAAAAAAAAGGAATCCTGCAAATCCTACAGCAGAACATATTAACTGTCGTTTTACGAAATAATATGAATCTTCAAATTTTCTGTATCCTTCTGCCTGAGAGCAAACAAAAAGAGTAAAAATCCCAACTCCCCATAAAAGTATTACTGCAATAAGGAAACCAAAATCACTCTTACGATATTTTTCAAGAGGTCTTTCTGCATTAAAACTATAAGAAGTCTGCATCAGTTCTTGCCTCCTTTTATAAGATTTGGAAGCAAATCCCATAAACTCATCGAATTTGATCCCTTTAGGAGAAGAATTGACTCATCTGATGTATTTTCAAGAACAAACCTTGAAAGTTTTTCATCATATACAGACTCACAATTTATATAATTACCTGAAACAAGTTCATTCTTAAATTTTCCAAATTCAGTTCCTACAAAAGCAACATAATTTACATCAGCTTTTTTAACAAAATCAATTATTTCTTTATGAGCAGATTCAGACTGTCTGCCAAGTTCCTTCATATCCCCAAGAACAAATATTTTATTTCCCGGACACTTTTGTTCTGAACAAAGCTCTATCACTTTCTTCATTGCATCTGGATTGGCATTATAACAATCTTTTACAACAGTTACTTTCTTACCAGTTATAAAGATTTCATTAAGAATTTCCATTCTTCCGCCAATATTTCTAAAAGATTCTAAACCTGTCTTTATCTGACTTGTTGAAAGTCCCAACACTTTTGCCAAAGCCACACAAGCCAGGGCGTTCTGATAATTATATTTACCAGAAACTGGTAGATTAATCTGCTCACCGTCTAAAAGAAATTCTGTCCCAAACAACCCTTTATCAGAAAGATACTTTGCTCCGCTTTTATTTTCAGGAACTGAAACGCCAAATTCAATAACATTTCCTTTTACATTTTCAACTGCAAAATCCTTAAAATCATCATCCGCTGGAATAAATGCACAGCCATTTTCTGAAATGTACTCAAATACTTTTCTTTTTTCTTTTGCAATATTTTCACGACTTCCCAGAATGCCTATATGCGCCGTTCCAATGTTTGTAATTACAGCATATTCAGGTTTTAAAACCTTTGCTATCTCTCCTATTTCATTTTCACGGTTCATTCCCATTTCAAAAATTCCGCACTCATGCTCTTTACGAATATTAAATACAGAAAGCGGAAGCCCTGTTTCAGAATTCAAATTTCCCTGAGTATAAACACAAGAATATTTTTGTTTCAAAACCGACACAATCATTTCTTTTGTTGTTGTTTTTCCACAAGAACCTGTTACTGCAACTTTTATCAGATTAGGAAATTTTTTAACATATCCTTCGGCCGCATCCTGAAGCCCGTGCAATGTATTTTTTACTATAATAAACTTTGTACCAGCAGAAGCTAAATCATCATAAGTTTTTGAGTTTTTTTCATATTCAGATTCATTAATAAATACAACAGAACTACCAGCTTTAACAGCATCCGGAACATATTTATGTCCGTCCTGAAACTCTCCCACAAGCGGAACAAAAAGAGAATATTCTTTTACATTTCTTGAATCTGTAACAACCGAGTTAAATATAAAATCTTCTGAACTGCCAACAAGTCTTCCTCCTGTTGCGTTCAGAATTTCATCCAGAGTCATAAGAGATTTTATATTTTCAGTTTTACCTGTCATTTTCTACATCCATACGAACAATCTCTTCTGCATCAGCTTTATGCATACCAAGTTCTTCGGTTGCAAGGCGTTCAATTCTTTCTTTTTGTTTTAGCACAGCTATATCACTTACCAGACGTTCATTTTCTTCTTTTGTCTTTTCCTGGAGTTCAACCATCCCAGTAACTTCATTATGACTGTCAGTATACCTTTTAGTTACCAATGCATAAGCAAAGAAAACTCCTGGTATTAACAGTGCAATAAGTATAGATAGAATTACTACTGTTGTTTTTTTCACAATCCCACTCCCAAAAGGTGATCCTTATTTGCATTACAAATTTTTCTAATTACCCTAAGTTTTGCACTTCGTGAAGGAGAATTCTTTTTAATTTCTTCCTCAGTAGGACAAATCGGTTTTCTGGTAATTATTTCTGCACACTGACTTCCGCCACAGGTACATACTGCTCTTTCTGGAGGACAAACACACTTTCGTCCCAGATTTCTAAAATAATTCTTTACAATTCTATCTTCCAAAGAATGAAAAGTTATTACCCCCATTTTTCCACCCGAATTAAGACAATTAAATGCATCATGCAAAGCTTTTGGCAGACGAGTAAGTTCCCCATTTGCAGCAATACGCAAAGCCTGAAATGTTCTTGTTGCCGGATGAATATTCCCGTAACGATAATTTGCAGGAACACAATTCCAAATAATATCACCAAGAGCCTTTGAAGAAGTAATCCTCCCACCTTGTCTTACCTCTACGATGGCACGGGCAATTCTACGGCTTAACTTTTCTTCTCCGTATAAATATATTAAATCCGCAAGTTTTTCTTCCGGATATGAATTTACTATATCTGCAGCTGATTCACCACATTCAGGATTTATACGCATATCCAAGTCTTCATCATAACGAAAAGAAAACCCTCTTCCTGATTTTTCATAATGAAATACTGATATCCCCAAATCAAAAAGAATAATATCGGGATGTTTTTCATTAGAATAATCAGCATAAAAATCACTGAAATTTCCATTATAAAAACTCATTCTGTTACCAAAAACAGAAAGACGTTCTTTTGCACGATTTTGAATCACTTTATCAGCATCAAGTCCTATAACTGAAAGTGAAGGATAATTAGAAAGGAAATGAAATGTATGACCACCCTCACCTAGGGTAGAATCTACCATCAGAGCATGAGCTTCGAACTTTTCCCCAACCGGAGAAAGATACGAGAGACATTCATTCAATAATACCGGAGTATGTACAATTTCCACCCTTACAATCCCACTTTTAGAAGCTTATACTTCTTAGTTCATCTGCTGCTTCCTGAAACTTTGATTCACTCTCTTCAAGATAAGCATCATAAGTTCGTGAATCCCATAATTCCAGATATTTATCAATTGCCAGAATTGTGCATTCTTTGGACAACGAAGCATATTCACGCAGACTCTGTGGAACAGAAAGGCGTCCGGTTTTATCAAACTCAACTTCCTGAGCTGGAGCAACTACTCGTCTAAGCACCATTCTGTTTTTTTCACTAAACAAAGATGCTGAACTCATAAGCTTTGCTTTCAGAAGTTCCCATTCTTCAGGAGTAAAAAGCCATAAACAGCGGTCTAATCCACGTGTAATGATGAGAACATTCTGATTCAACTCTGTTCTTAATTTAACAGGAAACGAGATCCGTCCTTTTTCATCCAGAGTATTGTTGTACTCACCAGTCAGCAGTTTCATATCCACTATTTACCACTTTCTACCACTTTTTCCCACTTATTCACCATTTTAGCAGAAAAATTCGTAATGTCAATGGTTTTTTATGCCGATAAAGCGTTTTTTTTTATAAACAGTTTGACCCGCCCTTTTCTTTCGTTTAATATTTGATTATGAGTTATGCAGAAAAACTGAAGAACGAAACAAACAGAGAATATGCTTTCAGAGTCATTAAAGAAAACATTATTAACCTAAAAATCAAACCAGGCATAATGATTAGCGAACAGGAAATTGCCGAAGAACTGGGCATCTCAAGAACACCGGTACACGAAGCCCTTCAGGAACTTTCAAGAACAAAAATTGTTGATATTCTTCCGCAAAAAGGTTGTAGAGTTTCATTAATTGATATGAAACTTGTAAATGAAGCTGTTTTTATGAGATTAACAATAGAACAGGCAGTTACCGAAGAAGCCTGCAGACTTGCTACAGAAAAAGACATAGAAGAACTGGAAGAAAATTTAATTCTACAAGATTTTTATAAAACATCGGATAAATATGAAAAAATAATGGATTTGGATAACAGATTCCATGAAAAAATGTACCAGATTACAGATAAAATTCAGTGTATGTATATGGTGCGCCTCATGAATATCCATTTTGACCGATTAAGAGAACTGACCCTTGAAACCGGAACTACTGCAAGAATTGTTGATGACCACAAGCAAATTCTGGAAGCTTTTAAAAATAAAAACCCGGAAGCTGCAAAAAAAGTTTTAGAAAATCATTTAAATCATCTTTATGTTGATGAAAAGGCTATACACAAAGCACATCCAGAGTATTTTACAGAATAAAAAATGATTAATACTTATAATGAAAGTGAACTTCATCATAGTTTAAAGATTATGTATTGTGAACAATACAACGGAAAAACTGAAGTAAAACTTCATGGACATATTTATGATATTCTTTCAGATTCCGGTATTGTAATTGAAATACAAACTAAAAATCTTTCAAAATTACTTCCTAAAATTCTAAACACCATTGAACACGGACATAAGGTTATACTGGTTTACCCGCTAGTTATAAATAAATGGATTGAACTGTATGACGAAAACGGCAGTCTGATATCAAAAAGAAAAAGTCCTCAAACTCAAAGTATTTATAACATTTTTAATGAACTGACCGGTATTTATCCGGTACTTCTTGATAAGAACTTTACACTTGAAGTAGTGGAAACCTATATAACAGAAAAAAGGAAAAGAACTCCCGAACCTGTTCAAACCATTAACTGCAGAAGAAGATTTAAAAGAAACTGGATAAAAACCGGAAAAGAACTAAAAGAAATTATTAAAACAAGGAAATTTAATCAGCCAGAAGATTTCTTAAATTTAATTCCAATAAAAAAATATATCAGTTTTTGTGCAAAAGATATTTCTGAACAATTAAAAAAAGATAAAACACTTCCATCTTCTGCAGCAAAGAATTCTCACCTTATGATTTGGGTGCTTTCAAAAATGAATTTAATAATTTTTTCAGAAACAAAAAACAGATCAAGATTTTATAAATTAAATTCGAATTACATACCTCCTGACGCATACGGAACCTTTGATACTATTTAAACAAAAAAAAGGATTCAGAATACACTGAATCCTTTTCATTTTGCACTAAATAAACTTAATTACCAGTTATCAATCATATCATCTTCATCACGGTTTTCCAGATCATAAAGGTCTGTAACAGCACGAAGATCATCCAGATATAGATAATACTGACCGCGAGCCTGCATTGGATTACAGTCAACTCTAAAACCAATAATACGAAGTCCAGGTCTTTCACCATAATATGAACTGCTCTGAACAATTCCATGTTCACCATCAGGAGAAGCTGGAACTACAGCGGTAAGTTTTTTCCAACCATTAAAGCCAAGATTACCCATGTATAATTCATAATTGTGGCCAAAGTAATCCTGTACCAAAACATACATATCATGACTCTGATTACGACCGCAAACCCACATAGAAATAATCTTTGTAGTTCCTTCAACAGGAAGAGGACGACCAGCAGTAATTGTGAATGAGTTAATTCCACGTTTAAAGAAATCAACTCTTACACCAAGAACCTGTGTATCTTCATCTTCATGCCCTACATCTTCTGGAAGAGGATCTTTCATGGCAGGATTACCGTCAAAAAGACGACTTGTAATTACACCATAGTCTGGAGAAATGTGAACATTCCATGATCCGTCACGTTCAAATTTGTCAATTGAAACTTCACGAAGTGACTGAATAGCTGAATCACGTCCGATATTCTGAGGATCCGGATCCGAAAGACTTCGGCTCTGTGCAAATGTTATTCCTGCTACAAAAAGCAATGTTGCTACTAATACAGATAACTTTTTCATTTGTCATTTACCTCCTCTACATCATCATAATTACGACTGGATGAACTGCTCTTAGAACTGCTTCCGCTTGATTCTGCATTATCATCAAAAACTATATCACCAAGTTCATAGCCGTCATAGATAAATGAAAGTGAATTTGTAGTATATTTAATCTGATCAAAATAAATTACATAGTTATCAACAAATTCTTCTGCATCTGTACGAATTCTAAAACCTACAAAAGTAAGAGCTTCAGGTCCTGAACGATGACGTGAATGCTGAACAAGCCATCCTGGTATATTCACAATAAGGTTTTTCCAACCCTGAAAGCGAAGGCTTCCTGCAGGAAGAACATGAACAGTACCGTTTGCATCACGAACCATTACTTCAAGGTAATAATTATAATTTGCACCCCAAACCCAAAAATCCATCTGAGTTACTGTGCCTACAAATGGAACTTCATAATTTTCACCATCGATTGTAGGGTAAACTTCAAACCAGTTATCACCTTTTCTATTGAAAGCAGTCTGTACACCGAATACTAATGATTCTGAATCTGTATCACGGCGAAGCGATTTCAAAGAATTTGGAATTCCCTCAAAATAACCTGTTTTTGGAAAACCATCTGCAACAAAACGGCTTGATTTTACAGACCATTCCCAGCTGAGATTTTTTCCCTTATAAGGGTAATTCTGTTCTCCGACATTATCAAAATTGTCAAGAACGAAAGTCTCTACACTTCTTGAGCTTGGCTGGGCAAAAACCGGCAGACCAATAACAAAAAGACATGCAAGACTAACTAAGACTTTAAGTCCCTTTTTCATGCAAAACTCCTCAAACATTCGTTTAGAATGCCATTATAATTATCGGAATAATTTTTTAAAAGTTTATTGTTTTGTAATTATATTTTACCCCTTGTTCTTTGTCAAACATAAGGAAAGAGATAAACTATACAAAAGAGTTGCCCTTAAAGAATAAAAAACCCGGTATCAGCCACTAATTATTCTGGAACTAAAACCGGATTGAAAAATGCTGAAAAATAATCAGCAAAAAAAATGCTTCTTGGACAGCCCCTTAAAAACTCTTATTTTACCGCTGCGCTGATTCTTTCAAGAACCTTTTTGCGATCCAAAGGTTTGATAATGTAGTTTTTTGCACCTAGAAGAAGAGACTTTTTAACCAATTCTTCTTTACCAAGAGCAGAAACCATTACTACTTTTGCATTTTTATCAAAAGCCATAATCTGCTCCAGTGCAGAAATCCCATCCATACGAGGCATTGTAATATCCATTGTGACAAGATCAACGTTTGGACAAAGTTCCTTGTATTTATCAACACCTTCTTTTCCGTCAACGGCAGTGGCTACAATTTCGTAACCTTCACTTGTAAGAATCTGACCTAACTGTTTGGCAACAAACATAGAGTCATCTACAATAAGTACCCTGATTTTTGTTCCGTCTGATCGAACACCCTCAGGCGGGCGTTCATTAATGATTGGAAAGTCTTGTGCAGTTTTCATTTCTAACTCCTATCTATAACTTTTTCAAATCAAGCACGTTCACGAATAGCTACGTTTACTTCAACTTTGCCACAGTCTGAAATAAGTGGAACAATCAAAGCTTCAACATTTTCTGTTCCACCTCCCAAAGCTGCAATTTCCATTTTCTGTCCTACAAAAAGAGCAGGAGGAGTAAGGTCAAACTTAAATCCAAGTTCATGCAGCTTAGTAACAGCCTGTGCTGTAATAAGATTTGCAAGCTCACTGATTGTTGCTTTTGCCAAATCATCAAATGCAGGAAGATTTTCTCCATTCATTTTTGATGCAATATTCAAAGCTGTTTCCATAGTCATATCAAAAAGAACTCGACCTTCAACATCACCTGCCAAACCAACCAAAGCAGCTACACCCATAACAGGCATTGCTGTAGATTTCAAATACAAATCACCACGTTTTACCCCAGCGCCTCCAAGAACTTCCTGAAGAACTCTGAAAGAAGTTTCAACAAACGGATTGATATACTCTACTCTCATTTCTAACTCCTTTTATTCTTTTATGTACGCAGTAAGCGCACCAACTGTATTTTCACCGAAACCATAAGATGCAGGAAGAACTTCATGCTCTCCAACTACGGCAACCGCGTTACCTTTCATCTTTTCGATAAAATCCGAAATTACATAATCTTGTGATTCTTTTGCAATAAGTGACAAAAGGTCACGTGCAAAAACCAAATCGCACATCGGAAGAGCATTGGTATTTTTGCAATCATGGTACTCAAACATTATACTGTCTTTAATATTCTGACTGAAAGTCAAATCACCGTCAGCCTTTTTAACAAGATAGTCGCCATACCATGTACTCATCATATCTGCCTGAACACTGATTAAAGACGCATTCGAAACAGTAAGAAGATCTGTATCCTGAGCATAAATGCGGATTCTGGCATCAGGATAACGTTTTGAAAGGATACAAGCCAAAGAATATGATTCACAACCTTTACCACATCCAGGATTCCAAACTACAATCTGCTTTGCATTGTTATCCGGAAGAATCTTGTAAACTGCGTCTGCATATTCTTTTGACCACCACTTATCAGAGAATGAAGACCAGAACCCAGAAAGGAATTCATCGGCTTCAGCTTCGTTCTGAATTAGATTCTTGCCATCTTTCTGCCATTCTGAAAATCTGCGTTTTACCCATTCTTCATTTATTTCAGATACAGAAAACTTTTTATAAGTCTGAAGTCCTTCCTCAATAAAGCGAAGATCTGAAGACTTTTTTTCTTCACTGGCAGTTTTTACCGCTTCAGAAGATTTTGCAACTGAGGTCTTTGGAACCTGATCAAAAGCCTGATGCTTTACTTTTTCTACCAATGCTGAATTTTTATTCTGAGCTTCCTCTGCAGAGGCTTTAGAAGCAAAGATTCTTGTAATATCCAAAAGTACGTAAAGACGTTTATTTGCCTCTACAACACCAAAAATATACTTAATATTTATATCCCCGAATAAAGGGTGCGGTGGCTGGATTGTACTGCGAACAACGCCTACAACTTTGTCAATTTTATCAACAACAACTCCAAAAGTCTGTTCTCCAATATTCAGAATAAGGAGATTTTCAAGCTTATTATCATCTCTTTCCGGGACATCAATATTAAAGAAAAGTCTTAAATCCAAAATCGGAATAATTTCACCACGAAGGTTATAAACACCAAGAACAAAAGGAAGTGTATTAGGCACATATGTAAATTTACCGGCTTTGGCTATTTCTTTTACATGCATAATATCAATGGCATAATCCTTTCCGGCAAGAGAAAAAGTAACCATTTTAAAATCAACTGCAGAAGTTGTATCTTTAGCTTCCTGTACCGCTTCAACTATTTGTTGTCCATACTGCTCTGTCAGGCGTGCATTAATGCTTTTTGTACTGTCTTCCATACTCTACAATTCCCGTTATAATCCCTGTGCTGAAAGTTCCTGACGAACTCCCAGTTCAAGAAGCTGACTTACATCAATAATCAGAGAAACTGAACCGTCTCCAAGGATTGAAGCACCGGCAATTCCTGGTGAATTAGTAAACTGGTCACGAAGCGGTTTAATTACAACATCTTCCTCACCAATTAACGCATCAACCATAACACCGATTTTCTTTTCCTGAGAACCTACAATAACAACATAACATTCATCAGTCTGAATCGTTTCTTTGATACCAAACAACCGTGAAAGACGCAGAACACTGATAACTTCATTACGAACTTCCATAGTTTCATAATTATCAATTCTGCTGATGTCACTCTGATGAATACACTGGCTTTCAATAACATTGGCAATTGGAATGGAGTAAACTTCTTTTCCAACGCGAACAAGAAGTCCCTGAATAATAGCAAGGGTAAGAGGAAGTCTGATAATAAAAGAAGTTCCCTTTCCCTGGGCTGATGTAATAGACATTGTACCATTCAGTTTTGTAATCATTGTTCTAACAACATCAAGCCCTACTCCACGACCGGAAATATTTGAAATATGATCTGCAGTAGAGAACCCAGGTTCCATGATAAGATTATATGCATCCTGTTCAGATAAAACCTTATCAGGATGAATAAGTCCTTTTTCTATAGCCTTCTGGCGAACTTTCTGAACATCAATTCCAGCACCATCGTCACTGATTTCTATAACAATCATGTTACCTTCATTTGAAGCCTTAAGAAGGACAGTTCCGGTTTCATTTTTCCCTGCTGCTTTACGCACTTCCGGAAGCTCAATTCCATGATCCACTGAATTACGAACACAGTGCATAACAGGATCCAAAAGATCTTCAACAACAGATTTATCAAGTTCTGTATCTTCACCTTCAATTATGAGCTGAATCTTTTTATTTAAATCTTTCTGAAGGTCACGAACAACACGAGGGAAACGGCTGAAAATCTGATTGATAGGAACCATTCGGATTTTCATAACACCTTCCTGAAGTTCTGAAGAAATACGACCTAAAGTCTGGGTATAAGTACGAAGTTTACCGGAAACAGATTTAATATCCTGATCATAAGCATCGAAAATTCCACCTATATCACCATATTCTTTTGTAATTTCCTTACGAATTTCAGGAACAGATTCACCATTATGAATTCTCTCAAAATACCCTGGAAGAGAATCCATAAGACGACGGAGTCTTTCTTTATAGGAGTTCTGAAGAGAGGCAAAAACAACATTCTCATTTGCAAGCTGCATCGAAAGCTGATTGAAAGAAGCCTTAGTAATTACAGTTTCAGAAACCAAATTCAAAAGATAATCAATTCGACGGGAATCTACACGCAAAATTGATCCTTGAGTTGCAGTACCAGAAGCAGCAGCAGGTTTCTTTGCATCAGAATCAAGTGCTGCAGCCGGTTTTCCGTTCTCTGCAGCAGCTACAGCCGCTATAATCGGTTCAGTTTTTTCTTCAGACGAAGCAGGTTTTTCAACTTCCGCTTTAATAACAGTTTTTACAGGAGCCGAAACAGGCTGAGAAACGCTTGCCGTACCACCACCAAGTTTATCTTCTGTATAAAGCTGAGCATCTGTAACAAGGGTAACATCACTTAAAAAAGCTAAATCTTCAAGTTGAGCTCCCGTCTGAGACGAGGAAATAAAGTAATAAACAGTTTCATAAAACTGATCCTCATAAAGAGCATCAAAGTCCGGAATAGTTTTCAAAACATTTCCGGCGTTTTTAAGAGCTGCAAAAACCTGAATTCCACCTACAGAATTCATAGGATTACTCTCATCAAACTTAACAGTTACGCACCAAAGCTTCTGCCCGCCTTCTACAGATTCCATCATCTCACGATAATCAGATTCTTCTACGGAAGGAAGAGAAATTGCACTTGACTGAACAGATGGAGCTTGAACAGGAGCCTGTTTCTTTACCTCAGAAAGAGAAGGACCGGAACCTTGAGGTGCTTTTGGCTTAGCCTTTACAGCTCCACCGCCTTCAGGAATATATGCATGAAGTTTATTTAAAACTTCAGAAGTATCTTCTTCATAAACTGCTCCGTTACGGCGAGAATCAAGCATAGCCTTAATCACATCAATAGATGTTAAGAGCAAATCTACAACATCTTCATCAACGGAAAGTCTGTCAGAACGGATTTCATCAAGAACATCTTCTACCGAATGAGTAAAAGTGGAAAGTTCCATCATCTCTACTGTTGCAGAACCACCTTTCAGGGTATGTGCTGCACGAAAGATTTCATCAATAGCCTCATGATTGGAAGGATCGTTTTCAATCACAAGAATATTACTTTCAAGCTGTTCAACCTGCTGTTCAGCTTCAGCAAAAAAATCCTTGAGAAGTTCCTCATTATTTGGATCAAGATAATCACTCATACACATAATTATATACTTAATATGCGATAATTCAAGTAAATTATATTTAAAACGTCAAAAATGTCCAATTTGAGAGATTTTCAGCGGATAAAGTTTTTCCTTTAATTTGCCGATACTATTAGGGTATAATTGTACACAGATACTAACGAGGTAGATTTATGTTCGGACGAAAAACCAAAATTACGCTTATTTCTCTTTTACTCCTTTCAGTTTCATCATTTTTATTCGGAGATGCTTATTTTACAGGAAGAACAGGCGGAAAATTTGATCTTCAGGCAAAACAATCAGAAGATACGTTTATACCGGCACTATCCTTTCAAGCTTTCTTTTCAGGTCAGTTGAATTTTTCTAAAAACATTTGGAGTCATATTGAATTTTCAATTGACACAGATGATTTAATCACTAAAACTCTTTTTTCAAAAACTGATTCAAAATTCCAGTTGGATGAACTTTCTGTTATCTTCCGTTACAACATGCTGGCAATGAACAATTACTTCAGCGTTTATATGGGAACTTATGACCCTATTGGTTCAGATATTTTCCTTCAGCGCCAGTTTGGAATAAGTCCTATTACTTCAAAAATCACAGAAAGCTGGATGGGACTTGCAGGCTCACTACTCTATCCTCATTTTGGAATTGGAATCTCTGATGTAATAAGATTCAGTTCACCTGTTTCTGCGGGTATTTACACTTACTTTAACCATGAAGATAAAGACTACTACGTTTTTAATGCTGATTTCAGACTTGCAGGAATTTACAGATATTTTACATATGATCTGGCAGCCGGAATAGGAGCTCCAATAGCCACCGCCGCTCACACAGATACACTTTTAGCCATTGAAACAATTTACTGGCATGCAGGAACAACAATGCTTTTTGGAAACAACCATACAACAAGTCTTTTTATTCAATCCGGTATTTTCAATGCATCTTTCACTCCAAATGATTCAGGACTTTGTTTTGACAAAAAGGATTTCTATCTGCTTGCTGAACCTCGTTTTTGCGGAAAAACAACACGACTTAACATTTCTTTTTACAGCCTGCCAGAAAAAACAGTCAATGAGCTGCTTTTTGTTAATGACACATTGGGAATTAATCTGAATATTTTCTACGACTCACTTAAGACTGTAAACAATACTGTAAATTTTGGTATTCATGCTGCTATATCCTTTCCAAACAGAACAATTTTTGATTTGGACAAATTCATGGGAGATTTGGAGCAGTTGAATTTTAATATTTATGCTACCCCTTATATTTCTGCAAATGTCCTTAAGGGAGAACTTAATGCTATGATTTCTGCAAATATAATGTCTCTTGTACGGGGCCCCTGGTATAAATTTATAGACTTCAACATTGGTTATAAAACTTCATTCTAGAAAAAACAGTGTTATTTCTTTATAATATCCCCTGTTAATGCAAATTACAGGGGATTTTTTATGGCAAAAATAC
>JABUUX010000318.1 GCA_021442965.1 Treponema sp. | reverse complement strand
ACTGCTGTTTCAATGATTGCCATTTTGTGGATGCTTTCTTCAAATAAAAAGGATGTGCAGTTAAACAAAAAAAATAATATTGCAGATGATATGACTTCAGGAGGTTTAAAATAATGTTCAACCCATTTAAACTTTTTACTGAAAGAAAAAAATCTTCTGAAAATAACCGCCACGCAAAAAGACATTGGAAAAAACATAACTCACACTTAAGCTTTTCAAATACAGTTCTTGTAATGGCTTTAATTTTTTTGTTTTTGCCTCTTTTGGTAATCATATTTTATTCATTTAATGAATCAAAAGATTCAACCTTTACCGGATTTAGTTTTGTTTGGTATGAAAAATTGATTTTCGAGTCTAAACCACTTTGGAATGCTCTTTTTAACTCAATCCTTGTTGCTGTTTCTTCATCACTTGTTGCTACAATTTTGGGAACTTTGGCTGCAATTGGGATTAAGTGGTATAAATTCCGTGGGCGAAATTATATTCAGGCCGTTAGTTTTTTACCAATGGTTTTACCTGAAGTAATTATGGGTGTTTCCATGCTCGTTTTCTTTAATTTTGTAAAACTATCTCTTGGACTTGTTACAATTTTTATTGCACATACAACTTTCTGTCTTCCATTTGTCTATCTTATGGTTAGTGCCCGTGTGGATGAATTCGATTATTCAATTATTGAAGCAAGTCATGATCTGGGGGCTAATGAAAAGCAGACTTTGTTTAAAGTAATTATTCCTGCTATTATGCCAGGGGTAATTGCTGGTTTTATGATGAGTATTACAATGTCTTTGGAAGATTATGTAATTACAGCTTTAGTTTCAGGACCTGGAAGTACAACACTGCCACTTTATGTATACAGTATGATTCGTTTTGGTGTTAGTCCTGTAATCAATGCTTTAAGTTTTGTGTTAATTTTGGTGATTTGTATATTTACAGTCATATTGCGCAAGAGTTTAAAATCTTTTGCGGCAAGTAAATAATTTATATTTGAGGGATGTTTTTCAATGAAAAGAAATGTCACATGTTTTATTGCAGCTGCGGTTGGCGCTCTGCTTTGTTCTGGTTTCATTTCCTGTGGAGGAGATGATAATACCCTTTATCTTTACAACTGGACTTACTATACGCCGGATGAAGTTATTCGTGATTTTGAAAATGAATTCAACTGTACCGTAAAAGTTGACAGTTATGCTTCAAATGAAGAGATGTATGCAAAACTTCGTGCCGGAGCCAAGGGATACGATATTGTAGTTCCTTCTCAGGATTATGCCAGTATCATGATTGCACAGGGAATGTTTCAACCTTTAGATCAAAGTAAGATGACCAATAAAGGAAATCTTAATCCAAAATGTATTGAAAAAATGACATTTGATCCAAATCTTGAATATTGTATGCCATATTATTTTGGTGCAGCCGGAGTTTCAGTGAATAAGCAGAAAGTTCCTGGTGGAAAATACGAGCGTTCTTGGAATATTTTTGCAGACTCACAGTTCAAAGGTCATGCTACAATGATGGACGATATGAGAGAAGTAATGGGAGATGCACTTGCAACACAAGGAAAAAGTGTTAATACTCTTGATGATTCAGAACTTAAGGCTGCTGCCGATTTAGTTTCTAAAACCTGGAAACCGAATCTTGTAAAATTTGATGCCGAAAGTTTTGGAAAGTCTTTTGCTACTGGAGATTTCTGGCTTTGCCAGGGATATGCAGAAGTTGTCTTTGGTGAAGTTCCTGAAGAAAAGTGGGCAGATACAATTGATTTCTTTATTCCAGAAGCTGGAGGTCCTGCATATCTTGACAGCCTTTGTATTCTAAAATCTTCAAAACACGCTGAACTTGCAAATGAATTTATCAATTACATCCATCGTCCTGAGGTTTATGCAAAGTTTTTGGATGCTTTTCATTTTCCATGCTTCGTAAATCTTCCTGCAAAGGAATTTGTTACAACAACACCAATGTATGAAGCTTCTATGATGGATAACTGTGAACTTAAAAATGATATTGGTGAAGGTCTTGATAAATACAATACACTTTGGCAGGATATCCGTTTTGGTGATTAATCCGTTCTAAAGTGTTTTATTTGTTCCGAATCCCTGTGCTTATGTGCAGGGATTTTTTTATTTTTTTTTCTAAACATTTTGCGTAGTTATGAAAAATTTAGTCTATATTAACAATGTATGGCTTATGATGAAAATTCTTGTGACGCAGAAGAGCTTGATTACGAAAGTGATATAGTTTTAAAAACTGCCTTCATTAATTTTGGGATTAAGTATTTGTATCCATGGCAACGTATGGTTATTGCAAATATTCTGGAAGCTTTTGATATCAAAGTAAAGAAAGACATTAAGATTGGAGATAATCTGAACTCTGAAGTAAATGAAGATTCTTTTGTTAAGGGGAAGCAGATTGTTCTTTTACCGACAGGTGCGGGTAAATCTCTTTGTTTTTTGATTCCAGCTTGTGTGCTTGATGGGATTACTTTGGTGATTTATCCATTGCTGGCATTAATGACTGATCAACAAAGAAGAATGAATGATGGTGCGCTGAGAAGTGTGATGTTCAGAGGTGGACAAACAAAAGAAGAAAGAGAAGATAGTTTTCTTAAACTGCGTAATGGTGAAGCTAAAGTAATTATTGCCAATCCAGAGGTTCTTCAAAATGAAGAATTGTTATCTGAGATTAAGTCACTTAGAGTAAGTCATGTAGCCATTGACGAGGCACACTGTGTTAGTGAATGGGGTGATACTTTTAGACCTTCATACCTTTCCCTTGGGGAAATAATTTCTGAATTAGATCCTCCAGTTGTTACTGCATTTACTGCCACAGCGTCCCCGTCTGTTTTGTCTCGAATCTCAGAGATTCTTTTTGATGGAGAGGCACATGTTGTTCGGAGCGAAGCTGACAGGCAGAATATTCATTATTTTGTCAAATATGCAGCAGCAAAAACAAAAGAAGCTCTTTTATTAACTCAGAAAGAATCCCGACCAATGATTATTTTTTGTGGCACAAGAAACAGAACAGAAGAAATGTCTCGTGAACTGAATGCTTGTTTTGGAAATGATTTTTCCAAATTTTATCATGCAGGGCTTGAAAAAGCAGAAAAAGATAAAATTGAAAAATGGTTTTTTGATAGTGAGCAAGGTGTCCTTTGTGCAACCTGTGCTTATGGTATGGGGGTAGATAAAAAGAATATTCATACTGTGGTTCATCTGGATCCTCCTAAGACTGCAGAAGCCTACATTCAGGAGGCTGGTAGAGGTGGACGTGACGGTAGTGTAGCTAAAGCATTTCTATTGTGGAGTCCTGAGGACAGTTTGAAAGTTTCGTCTTATCCAAAGGAAAGTCGCGAAGCGGCTCTTAGAGAATTTGCAGAAACAAAAGATTGCAGACGTCAGGTTTTATTGGATGCACTTGGAGCTGAAACAGTTGTGTGTTCAGGATGTGATTTATGTAATTTAATGGAAGCTATAAAAAAAACAAAAGATTTAAAATATTCTGAAAGAAAAAAAATACTTAAATCTTTTTTACCAGAAATAACAGATTATGATATTGCTTATAAAATGATAAAAAACGCCAGACATTTTTATAATGCGGACGATATAGAAGAAGAGTTGTTTAAAAAAATGAATAATAAATCTCTTAAAAAAATTGGTAAAAAAATCTGGACACACGGAGATGTCCAGAATATAGTTCAGAACCTTGAGATGACAGGCAGAATTTATAAAGATAAGTTTTTATGGAAAAATTGTTATGCCGTTAGTAAAAGAAACAAAAATTGAGCATTTAAATTTCTTCTTCATTTGGCTCCTCATTTTCATCTTTTGTTTTTGGCGTTTCAGGTACAGATTTGGATTGTGATTTCTTTTTCTTTCGTCTGGGAGGTCTTTTGGTGTAGTTTGCAACTCCACGTGCAATCGCTACTATAAAAATAAAGCCCACTAATGCTGCAATAACTCTGAAATCTTTAAAGACTTCAATAATTAAGGGAAGCATTTCTTTTATTGTTTTCATAAATTTTCTATCGGCAGAATTCTATTTTGTCTTCATTAAAAATCACAAATCTTATTTTAGAAAATACTTTTTTTCATTATACTTACGATATGGTTGGAATAGTTGATTATAATGCTGGAAATATAACTAGTGTTGAAAGAGCTTTGAATACTCTTGGAATAGAATATATTCTTTCAAAAAGACCGGAAGAGTTAAAAAATTGTAAAAAACTTATTTTTCCTGGTGTTGGTGATGCAGCGTATGCAATGGAACAGCTTAAAAAAACAGGATTTGATGATTTTTTGAAGTCCTGGGCATTTGCAGGTAAGCCTTTACTGGGGATATGTCTTGGTTCTCAGATTATTTTTGATTTTTCAGAGGAAGGAAATACTCCTTGTTTGGGTTTGATTAAAGGTAAAATCTGTCATTTTGAAAATTTATTAAGTGATGAAAATAAAAAAATAATGAAAGTTCCTCATATGGGTTGGAATGATTTGTATTATAAAAATAATGTTTCTTATATTCTTAAGAATGTTCCTGAAAATTCTGATTTTTATTTTGTCCATTCCTATGTTATTTGTCCTGAAAATGAGTCTGTAATAAAAGCTGTTGCAAATTATGGTATTGAAGTTCCAGCTGTAGTGGAGTCGGGAAGTATAGTGGCCTGTCAGTTTCATCCGGAAAAATCAGGTGAAGTAGGATTAAGAATTTTAAAAAATTTCTGCGGAGGGACATCATGCTGAAAAAACGAATAATTGTATGCCTTGATGTAAAAGATGGCAGAACCACAAAGGGAATAAAGTTTCAAAATAATGTTGATATAGGGGAACCTGTTGAAATGGCGGCAGAGTACTACCGTCAGGGAGTTGATGAACTGGTTTTTTATGACATTATTGCTTCTTCAAGGGGGCGAGGTCCGATTCTTGATTTAATTTCTAGAGTAGCGTCACAGGTTTTTATTCCCTTTTGTGTTGGTGGTGGTATAGGGACCATAGATGATATTCGTTCCACAATCCTGGCAGGCGCAGAAAAGGTAAGTTTAAATAGTCAGGCAGTTAGAAATCCTGAATTAATTCGCCAAGGTGCCAGAATTTTTGGTAATCAGTGTATTGTCCTTGGTATGGATGCTGCAAAAGATGAAGAAATGCCAAGCGGTTATAGAGTTTATATAAATGGTGGTCGTGTAAAAACAGAACTTGATGCTCTTCTTTGGGCAAAACAGGCTGTGGAACTTGGGGCTGGAGAAATAGTTCTGAATTCAATTGATGCAGACGGAACAAAAGCTGGTTATGAAATCAATTTAACTAAAATGATTGCGGAAAATGTTCAAGTTCCTGTTATTGCTTCGGGAGGTGGCGGAACCCCACAGCATCTTGCAGATGTCCTTAAAGAAGGAAAAGCTGATGCTGCTCTTATTGCAACAATGGTTCATTCAAAACAGTACACAATTGAAGGAATAAAGCATGATTTGTCTCTACAAAATATTCCTGTAAGATAGAATAACAGCTCAATTTAAAATCTTTCAATATTTGACATGATTTAATTCAGATAATTTACAATTTGTTATTTACATTTTACAATACAAAGATAAAACGCTTTGGCGAATTTAATATTTTGCATTTAATAGGAGTTCTTTATGATTGCATTGATTGTTGGTATTGTTTTTATTGTCTTTACTGTTTTTGCAGTACTTCCACAATTTCCTCTTAATTGGGGAACAGAAGTAATTGCATTTTTGAAAGGTTGTGCACCGGTTCTTGCTGCTTTTATCGGTCTTGTTTGTGTATTCATTGGGGCTGCAGATATTAAAGACAAGAAGGAAGCAAAAAAAGAAGAGCTTGCTGAAAGATTGTCTGAAGCTGATAAAAATACAGCCGACTAATTGACATACACTGAGAAAAAATTATATATTTTATTACCCCGTATTAAATTGTGACTGCTCATCGCAATTTAAGTGTTAAAGAATCAGATGCAAGGATTCTGAAACACAAGATAACTTTTTATTATAAGTAAGGTATATCATGAATACGATTTTCGTTAAAGAATACGAACAGGCTCGCAAATGGTACATTATTGATGCAGCCGGTAAACCAATGGGTCGCGTTGCTGCAAAAGTTGCTGCAGTAGTTCGCGGTAAGGAAAAACCAACATTTGCTAAAAATCAGAATTGTGGTGATTTTGTTGTAATCATTAATGCAGACAAAGTTGCTGTAACTGGTGGCAAAGAACAGAAAAAAATCTATTATCACCACACAGGGTTTGTAGGTGGTCTTCGTGCTCAGACTTATGAAAAACTTAATGAAAAACATCCTGGAGATCCACTTAAAATAGCTATTGCTGGTATGCTTCCACACGGACGTCTTGGACGTGCTATGATGGACAATGTAAAGATCTACGCTGGTACAGATCATCCACATGCAGCACAGAATCCACAGGTTCTGGATGTTTAATTAGGAGTTCATTATGGTAAAGAATATTGCAATCGGTACAGGTAGAAGAAAGACAGCTGTTGCCCGCGTATTTGTTCGCGAAGGCTCAGGAAAAATCGTTGTAAATGGAAAAGATGTAAAAGATTATTTTTCAAGTGAACAGGTTATGGTTGTTCGTCAGCCTCTTCTTGTTACATCAAACGATAATAAATTTGATATCCTTATTAATGTAAGTGGTGGTGGTCTGAATGGTCAGGCTGCTGCTTGTTTGCATGGAATTTCTCGTGCACTTACACAGATTGATCAGGATTCACGTACAGCTCTTAAAGCTAACGGATATCTTACTCGTGACTCTCGCATGGTTGAACGTAAGAAGTACGGTCAGAAGGGTGCCCGTCGCAGATTCCAGTTCAGCAAACGCTAGAGTTTATATTGTTGCAGTTTTTGCTGCGTAAATTGTAAGTCCGCGTCTATGACGCGGATTTTTTTTTACTTGTCGAAAAATCAAAAATTTTTGTATTTTAAATACGTGATGGAAATTATTGCAAGGGAAGTTTTATCTTCCGGTATTCATAAAATTGTTACCTCTGATGGTTCTTCTTTTTATATTCGTCCGAATTATTTAAAGTATGTTCCAATAAATGATTTTTTATTATTGAATGATTTCAATGATGAGCAGAGTAACGATATTCTTGATTCCGGTATTATAACTGCATGCGAATTTAAAGCTGTAGAATACCTATCCAGGTGCGAACAATGCAGAACAGGTCTCTTCAAAAAAATTCTTGATAAGGGGTACCAGAAAGAGTATATAGAACCAGCTTTGGATTATCTTGAAAGTATTAATTACCTTTCGGATGAGAGGTTTTGCAAAAGCTGGTTAAATATGCGTAAAATCAATCATTTTGAAGGTCGGACTAGACTTTATAATGAACTCTTATCACGAGGTGTAAAAAAAGAAACAGTTAATTATGCCTTGGATGAATTCTTTATGGAAAATGATGAAGATAAGATTGCGGAACAATGTTTTAACAAACTAGTAAGAAAAGGGAAATCTGGTAATAAATTAATTCAATCAATGATTCAATGTGGTTTTTCTTATAAACTTTCACAAAAGTTGATGTCTGAAATAAACAGACTGTAATCAGGTGTCTTTTTTTTCAAGTATCAGTTCTATGGTGGTTCCTGTCGGATTGTTTTGCTTCATCTTAAAAATTGCATTTATCTGATCTGCACGATATTGCATAGATTTCATTCCTACACCAGGTGTTTTTTTCTTGCTTTGTTTGAAGCCTTTTCCGTTGTCAGATATTCTTACTGTTATTTTATTTCCGCTTTGTGTTAATTGTACCCAGGCTTTTGTTGCTTCGGAATGTTTTGAAATATTATGTAATGCTTCCTGGATAATTCGGAAAATGTTAATGCATTCCATTCTGGAAAAGATATCATTGCATGGAATATTCCATATGTAAGAACAATCGATATTATTCTGTGATTTAAAAGAAGCACAAAGATTTCCTAGACTGTCTTTCATACCGAGCGAATCAATTTCTACTGGAAAGGAGTTGTGGGCATATTGTCGTGTAGCTTGAAGTGTTCCGGTTATAAGTTCTGTCAGTTCTGTCATTTGTTCTTTAGAAATCACAGAATCAGAAGATGAGTAACATCGGCAGAGCATGGCAATTCCTGCAAGACGCTGACAAATATCATCATGAAGGTCTGTACTGAATCTTTGCCTTTCCATTTCACTGATTTTTAAAACTTCAGCTTCTACCTGAATACGCTTGGAATTTGCAATCATTAGTTCTTTCGTTCTTTTTGATACTTCCATTTCCAATGTTTCAGAATATTTCTGCTTTGCCGCCAGTGTTTGTAGACGGAATATGGTTTGAGCAATATTTGTTGAAATAGAACAAATGTAAGGATGCATATATGAAGGTGCATCATAAATTATGCATCCTGTGATTCCCGAATAAGTGTTCAGGGTTTTTACAACCAGAGAAAGTGCATTGTCTCCCCAAAGATTATTTAAAAAATTATTCAGATTCCCTTGTTTCAAAGTTCCATATTGAGTAACACGTTTCCCATTTCTTCTTAGGAATAATTCCTGAACTTTCAGATTTTGTTGGGTAAGAGGTGAATCGTCAGAAAATGGATTGTCAAAAACATATAGACCAAAATTGTCAATATCTAGAAGTGAGAGGTTTGATTCCAGCGTATACATTAAACCGTCTGTTTCAGAACAGGCATTCAGTTGTTGTCCCATATGCCCCATCCTTCTAAGCAGTTGTTCAGACTGAAAAAACTTATGCTGAACTTGATTTATGCGTTCTGCTTTTATTGCAGATGTAACTTTATCTTTGGAAGAAGTTTTACAACCACAGGATTCCCGAATTATTAGTTTTGCATCTACATACTCCATTTCAGATTTGTTTGAATGGTTAAGTACTTCAATCATAAAATCAATGGCTTTAATACCCATTTCTTCAAGCGGCTGACGTACAGTGGTAAATGCAGGCACTTGAATTTGTGCTTGTGGTATGTCATCAAAGCCTGTAAGTGCACAATTTGTCCATGCCGGAGTTTTTGTCTGTGTGTTCAGATATTTTGAAACTCCTAAAGCCATATTATCGTTTGCGCATACTATTACATCTGCCGCATTGTCAGGGTTTGCTTCGATATATCGGGTAATAGTTTCTCTAGCTTCCAGTTCATTGAAATTTCCTTTTATATGGTCATAGGTAATTTTAGAATTATTCTTTTTACTTAAGTGCATTACTGATTTAAAAACATCAAGACGTTCTTTGCTGTCTGCATGGTCTTCAATTCCGGAAATATAAAGGAATTTGTTGTAATGATGATCCTTGACTAAATGTTCTGTAAGTCGCTTCATAGCATTTTGTGTGCGTATTGCAAGAGATGGAATACCTTCGATTTTTTGGCCTACAGAAATTACTGGTATTTTTCCCCATAGTTTTTTTATTGTATTTTTATCATGCAGTTCAGGACAGTCTGAAAAAACAGATGATAGAAGAATGATTCCATCAACATCGAAAAATGAGCCTGTTGGAAAAGAAGCAACCAAAGTTTTTTCATGTATTTGAGCATCTTCGTGCTGAAAGCAGACGATATCAATATTTTTTTCTGCAGCTCTTTTTTTTACTCCAGAAAAAAAGGAAGTCTGATATTCTTCATCCAGAATGTTGAGAACCAGAGCTAATTTTATACGTTTATTGTTAATTTTATCATTCATAGGGGATTTTTCTTAAAAAAAACACTTAAAATTATATCACCAAATAAAAATTTATGTTATGATAATTATATGGCAATTTCAGTATTAATTATAGATGATCATCCTCTTTTTTCTAGAGGGCTTGCACAGTTGATTGAAACTCAAAAAGAGTACAAGGTAGTAGCTATGGCGCAGAACCGTATTGAAGCGCTTGAGGTACTGGAAAAAAACACTCCAGATCTTGCAATTGTAGATTTGAATCTGGGTCAGGAAGACGGTCTTGATTTAATTAAGGATATTCTAATTTATGGTCCTAAAACTGTAGTTCTTGTCCTTTCTATGCATGATGAACGTTATTATGCAGAACGTGCTCTAAAAGCAGGTGCAAAAGGGTATATTATGAAAGCCGAAGCTGAAACTCAGGTAATTAATGCCATTCGTACTGTAATGGAGGGAAAGGTTTATTTGAGCGACAGTGAAAGAACCAGAATTCAAGAATTTAATTCTGGTAATAATAATGATACGGAAGATGTTTATTCTTCTGTATCAAACCTGTCTGACAGACAACTCCAGATTTTTTCTCTGATAGGTAAAGGTCTTGGCACGGTTGAAATTGCGTCTAAATTGAATCTTTCAATAAAAACAATAGATACCCATAAAGAAAATATAAAAGTAAAACTTCACTGTGCATCTTCTGCTGAACTTAGACAGATGGCTATAGAGTGGACCAGAAAAAATTAATTAGAA
>JABUUX010000435.1 GCA_021442965.1 Treponema sp. | reverse complement strand
AAGGACGCCCGCGAATAAGTTCGCGGGAACCTGTCTTTCAGGGTTCCGCACCTTACGTGCTCCATTCTGCAAGGGGTTTTAGCCCGTCCCCTCAGTGATTGAGTTTTACGTATGACGGTGGTTGAGCCCGTCGAAACCACCAAAAGAACAACTTTGCCCCCTTGCAGAACGCCTTTGGCGCCCTTACAGCCAGGCGTAAGTTTTTATTTAAAATATTGTAGAAATCCACTATAATTTTAAGATATGGATAAAAATATACTTAAGCAAAAGTTAATTCCTTTTGCCCTTGCACTTGCTGTAATCCTTCTGGATCAGATTACAAAAATTCTTGTTGTTCACTATATTGAACCCGGCACTATTGGTTTTGAACTTTGGGATGGTTTTTTCCGCCTGATTCATGTTTCAAATACCGGTGTTGCTTTCAGTATGGGGGCGGACTTCCCTACCGTTTGGCGTGCCATTATGTTCCGCCTGGTTCCTCTTGTAGTCATTGCTTTGGTTTGCGTAGTTTACTTTCGCAATAATACTTTTACAAAACTTCAGAACTGGGCCATTACAGGTATAGTTGGTGGCGGACTTGGAAATCTTATAGACCGTTTCTTCCGTCCTGAAGGTGTAGTAGATTTTCTTGACGTAAAATTCTTTACAATTCCTAAAATCTCTCCTTATGGTCGCTGGCCAACTTTCAATGTTGCGGATTCTGCTGTTGTAATCTGCGGAATACTTCTTCTCATTTCTTTCATTATTACTTCATTTGAAGATGAAAAGAAAATCAAAGAAAAAAACAAAGAGGAAAGAAAGTAATGGACTACAGAGATATGGATGAAGCCTCTCGTGAAAAGCTAAAAAAAGAGCAGATTAACGAGCGCAATAAAAAACGTTTCTCTTCAACTTTTATGATTCTTGCCAGCCTGTTTATGATTCTGGAAACCGTGTTCATAATGTTCGCCTCATTTATTCTGGGAGCTCTTATTGTTTTCAAATGGCTTAATCTTGCAGAAACAAATATTGGCGGTACAGTCTATTCTATCATGATGATTTTTATATTCATTGGTGGTCTTGTTACCGGATTCATTATCTACAAAAATGCAGTACGCTGGTCCATAAAAAAATTCAAACTTAAAGATAAACTCAGCTATGATGTTTTAAATCACTATTTTACAAAGGAAGAATTAAAATCATGATAGGTATTATTGGTGCAATGGAAACCGAAGTAAAATCTTTATTATCTTCAATGAAAGATGCTAAAGAAATACAAATCGGGAATCTGACTTTTTATTCAGGAAGACTTATTGGCAAAGATGTCGTTATAGTAAAATGTGGCGTAGGAAAAGTTAATGCATCTGTATGTGCCTCAACCCTTATCCGCGAATTTGAACCTGATGCAATAATCAACACAGGTATTGCCGGAGCTATGGCTGCAGGACTCAGAATGTTCGATTTTGTAGTTTCTTCTGAAGCTATTTATCACGATGTAGACATTCAGGTTTTTGGTTACAAATTGGGTCAGATTCCGGGAGCTCCTGTTTCTTTTAAAGCAGATGAAAAACTTATTTCGGCTGTTGAAATGGCCTTTGTAGAAAACTCTGAACTTTCAGAAAGAAAACTTGTAAAAGGAAGAGTTGCCACCGGAGACCAGTTCATTTCTACAAAAGAAAAAAAAGACTTTATTAAAACAAACTTCTTACCTGCATGTACAGAAATGGAAGGTGCTGCTATTGCTCACACTTGTACAAACTTTGGTATTCCCTTTGTTATTGTACGATGTATGAGTGATATGGCTGATGAAAGCGCAGAACAAACCTATCAGTTCAATGAAGATACAGCCGCAGAGCAGTGTGCTAAACTTATAAAATCAGTATTAGGGGAAATTTAATTATGGAAAAAAAATATAACGTAGACAGTTTTAATCTGGATCATACAAAAGTAACTGCACCCTTTGTTCGGGTTGCTGCAAAAAAACAGGGACCAAAAGGTGATATGGTTTCAAAATTTGATATCCGTTTTTGTCAGCCAAATAAAGAGTTCCTTACTACAGGAGCAATTCATACTTTGGAACATCTTATTGCAGAATATATCCGTGATGAAATGGAAGGTGTGATTGACCTTTCACCTATGGGCTGCCGTACAGGTTTTTACTTTACCATCTTTGGTGATCATGATGAAGAATATGTTTGTAATCACCTTCTTAACGTTCTAAAAAAAGTTGCTGTATGGGATAAACCGGTTCCAGCTACAACTGAACAGGAATGCGGTAATTATCGTGACCATGATCTGGAAGGTGCCAAAGATGCTGCAGATAAATGGGTAAAAGGAATTGAAAAGAAAGGTTGGAATGCCTTTGTATAAAATTCAATTTTCATAAATAGTTTTTCATAAAACAAAAGGATGAAATGAGTAATAAGTATCCCAGAATTGGCTTTTTAATCAATGATGAGACCTCTGATTACAATAAATCTCTTATTCGAGGAATCGAAAAAGGATGCCGTGAATACAACTGTACTCTTTTCGTCTTTCCGGCAGGTGAATACGGTTTTTCGTATTCACCTTTCCAATATCAAAGCAGGTCCGTTGCTTCACTCATAAACGAGTATAATCTGGATGGACTTATTATCACTTCTTCTGTTCATTGTACTCACATTTCATTTGAAAATCTTCTTGAATACATTCACAGTTTTTCACCGCTTCCGGTAATCAGTCTGGGTATAGATATACCAAATTGCACCAGCATTATGGTTGACTGCAAACCCGGCCTTGAAGAAACAATTACTCACCTTATAAAAAAGCATAACTGCAAACGTATTGCACTTATGGCATCTGCTAAAAATTCCATAGAATCAGTTGAACGCGTTAAAGTTTTTAAAGACGTGATGAATAAAAACAACATCCCTTTTGATGAATCTCATCTGTTGTATGGACTTTTTTCTTATGCCAAAGCAATGGATGCCCTTAATGAATATATAAAGCTTCACGGCAGTTTAGATTTTGACAGTATAGTTTGTCTGAATGATCTTATGGCTTATGCTGTACTTGATTTTTGTAAGGAGCATTCCATTTCTATTCCTGACCAGATGATAGTAACCGGCTTTGATGATTTGGAACGTTCTACAATAACAAGCCCAACCCTTTCCTCCATAAATCAAAATACAGAAGACCAGGGGGTCTTTGCTGTTCAAGCATTATCAAAAATTTTTAATAAAAAAGAAGTGAGTCATCTTATTCACATACCGACTCTTGTTCGCTATAGGCAGTCCTGTGGTTGCATAGACTGCAACGATCATTTTTCAAATTATAAAGATGAAAAATATAAGACAGTTTCAAATTCTGATGCTGCAAAAACAAACCAGCTTTCTGACTGGCTTTTGCTTAAAGACCAGCTTGTCCAAATTCAAAATTATTATACAAATACTCAAGTTAAAATCAGCCTGTCAGAATTTTCTGCATCTATTCCAAAGGTTCTTACTGACTTTTCTATTGGTTCCGCAGCACTTGTAATGTTTGAAAAACCTATAAAACAAAAAGAGATGTTTCTGCATTTTAATATGCCCAAAAAGGCCTATCTTCTTGCAGCTTTTGATAATTCAACAAAGGAAGTTTTCAACTTTGACACTAAAAATAAATTGTATTTTAATCCGAATAACAACATAATACCTGAAGACATAATTACTTTTTATCCTGAAAGATATAACGTTGTTACTCTTTCACATTGCGAAATTCAATTCGGTTACTTGGTTTATAAAACAGGTTTTTATGAACCATCAATGTATCAGTTCATTACTGCAATTCTTTCTGCCCAGCTTGCAACTGCCTATGATTACTCTAAAGCAGAAGCTGAAAAACAAGCTCTGAATAAAAACAATAAATTTCTGCAAGAGATTTCACGTACAGACGATCTTACACATGTTTTAAACAGACGCGGTTATATGAACCTGGGGCAAGACATTATTAACGTCAGTTTGAAACAGAGTAAAACAGGGCTGGTTATTTTTGGAGACATGGACGGTCTCAAAACCATAAATGACACGTACGGACATGATGCCGGAGACAGAGCTATTATTGCCGAAGCTGAAATTCTACAGAAAGTTTTTCGTGCAAGTGATGTTATTGGGCGCATTGGTGGTGACGAGTTTGCCATTGTTGCTCCAGGTCTGTTCGAAAAAAATTTCCAAAAAATAAAATCCCGTGTTACAGAAGAATGTGACTTGTGGAATAAACAATCCGGAGAAGTTTTTTCTATCTCTATAAGCCTTGGGTTTACTGAATTTAATTCAGAACATTATGTGCTTGGACTTTTACTTCAAGAAGCTGATGAAAAACAATACGAAGAAAAAAGACTGAAAAAAGAAAAATCGGCATTAAAATGACAAAACAGGAATTACGCAAACATATAAAAGAAATTCAAAAACCTTTTTTTGAAGATTCCCTTTACAGAATTCACAAGTCATATGAAATAAGTTCAAAAATAATAAGCTCTTTTGAATTTAAGAATGCAGAAAATGTTTTTTGTTTTATGCCACTTTCAGATGAAGTTAATATCATTTCTGTTATGACTGAATCTTTTTTAAATAATAAAAAAGTTGCTGTCCCTAGAATTACCGATAAAAACGGAAAAATGGAATTTATCTGGATTACTTTAAATTCAAAATTCCAGAAGGGGGAATTCAGCATTTCAGAACCTGAAAACACAGAAAAACCTGTAGATATGAAAACTGTTTTAGGTAAATCGCTTCTTCTGGTTCCCGGTCGTGCTTTTACAAAAGACGGAAAAAGACTTGGAAGAGGAAAAGGTTTTTATGATTTGTTTCTTTCTGAATACAAAAATCTTTTTTACAAAATGGGCGTTTGTTTCCCATTTCAGATTGTAAAAGACCTTCCTGTTGAAACAAACGACATTCCTGTTGATTCAGTTATTTTTTAGAGTCCGCAGAATACAGTCTGTACATGTTATCAAAGTCATAAAACTGTTCAATAACTGATAGTATTTTTTCTGCAGTAAGTTCATTTACAAATTTATATTTCTCAAGATAAAAACTTCCATTCACTTCTTCAGACTCATAAAGACTTTTATCAATAAGAAGTGCATTCCCGGTATTTGTGTTTGCCCATTCAAACTCATTAAAAACCCATGCATCCTTTATTTCTCTTAAAGTTTTTACACAAGTTCCGGAGCTACTTAAATTTGACTTCAAGTTTTTAACAGAGTTTTTCATTAAACTATCTGCATAAGAAGTTCGGTCCACTGCAGAAAATGAAATTGTAGCCATTGGGATGTTCTTACTTGCACTTGCAAACGAAACCGAGCAGTTATACATTTCTTTTTTTTCAGACGCATACTCATTCATTGACTTCTGCAAATAGGGAAGAATAGAATTAAAAATAAAATATTCTTCAGTGCCATATTCAGGTGCCTTGATACAAAACAAAGCCGGATCAGAAAAAGTTTTTGTAGGCACAAGAACAGAAGGCATAGGTCCTGCTTTATCTGCAGAAACATCGGTAAGAAATGTATGAATTACTTTTACCTTCTGCTGACGCCCTTTTGGAAAGTCAAAATTATTTGGATAAACTTTTCTTTCTCTTTCTGCCTGATTCTGAAGAATGGAAAAAAGTTTATCCAAGTTTTCCGCTGCAAAATTATGTTCAATATTTCCGCAAACTATCAAAGAAAATCTGGAAGCATCCAGCATAAGAGGATAACCTGCTAAAATATCTTCATAAGTTGTATCAGTTAAAATCTCTTTGTCAGTTTCATAAATATTTGCATATGGGCTGGCACTCATAGTGAAATTAATTGCTGCACTGAACAACTGATTTATCATACTTCCGTTTTCTAATCTCTTTCTGGTTTTTCGCCCCTGCACAATTCTGTCTGCATCTGAAGGTAAAATATCAGAAAGAACGATTGCAGAAATAACCGCACTCATAACAGGAAGAAAATCTTCCGAATCCATTTCCAGAATAATGCGTGAAGAATCTAAAAGAGTTTCAGATTTTATTTCATAACCTCCGGTTACAGCCCCGCTTTCTTTTAAATATTCTATGCGGCGCATTATTTTAAGTGCCAGAATATTTGTCATAACTTCTTCAAACCCGTGATTCTGACTGGTGTTTAAATTTCCACCGCTAATAGAAAGGATAAACGAAACATTTGAACTTGCGGGATTTTCTTTAATAATCAGAGGAATTTTATTTTTAAGCTCTGTACAAGTTATAGACTCTTTGCTTGATTTGTAAAAATCTTCCGTAAAATTCCATGATTCTGATTTTGTATCTTTTTTTTCGCCCTGACTTAAAAGCTGCAAATCTTTCATTGTTTTAAGGTTTTTGTACAGACTTTGTGTATACCAAGAACTGTTTTTTGAATTTATTTCTGCATATCCTGCCTGTGTCAGTTCTTTTTTATATTTATTATATTGTGCGGTAGAAATAATCAAAAAAATGAAAGGATCTTGTTCAAAAAAACTTTCTTCTACAGTCTCTGGTGAAATTGTAACAAAACTGTCATTTCTAGCCTGCATTTCGTAAGCTGTTGGAGAATTAAATACAGAAGAATTCTGATTCATTACAGCATTATAATAAGGCTTGATTGCCCAAAACTCAGAAAGTGTTTCCATAAAAGAAGCAGAAGTATCTGTTATTTTTCTGTAAGCAGACTCCCTTCTTAATAGTGCTTTAGTAAAATCTTCCTGACTGATTTTTCTTTCATCGTTTAAGACAGAAACAAATTCTAAAACCTGAGTAGCAGGACTTACATTTTTAACATTTTGAAAAAGACTCTGCACAATAAGACGTGAACAACCCGTTTTATATGCAGAAGCAATATTTATATATTCATTTCCAGGAATATTTAAAGTTTTATTTTCTGCAAGTCTGTTTTTTAATGCTGATTTATCATCATTGTAAACAGCTGCTGCAAGTTCACTAACATCTGCATCAAATGATGCATACTGAACAACAATCTGTGAAAGATCAGAAGAAAAATCTTTGTGATGCAGAACAAACTTTTTTTGCCCGCTCCTGCTAAAATTAATCATTTTAAAATTAGATTTTCTGTTTGAATAATAAACTCCCCAGAATTTAGATACAGAATCTAAAACCTTTTTTTCATGAAAATTTCCGCTAACAAAAATTGCCGCATTCTGCGGAGTATAATATTTTTCCAGAATGTCATTTAAAATTGTTCGTGCAATATCTTCTGTTACTTTTGAAAATAATGCCGGATAAACTCCAGATTCATGACGCCATGGTTCTTCTTCAAAAACACGTGTATCTATACTTGAATTAATCAGATTTCCTAAATCACTATTCAACTGAAGAACTTCTCGCTTCATTAGTGCAAGTTCTGACGAAAGAAGTGAATCCGAAAATACAGGATTAAAAATATCTTCAGAAAGATATGCTAATGTATCCTCTAGTACTGACGGCGAAACATTCAAAATAAATCTTGTGGAATCAGAATTGCAGCGTACCTCATTAAAATTTACTCTGGAAGTTTTTTGCACCATACGTGACAAAAGATTAAAGAATCCCGCATTATACGCTGTCTGACTTGAAAAGCCTGCACGGATACAAACTTCAACACGAACTAATGGCGTTGAATAATCTTCCAGTGTAAAAACTGTAAGCCCGTTTTCCATTACAGTCTCACGAACCTTTTCGCTGCATTCAGATGCAGAAAGATTTCTTACCGTCCCTACAAAAAGAAAAACAAAAATAACTGAAAGAAATAAGTGCTTTTTCATTTACAATAAAATAGTATGCTTTTTCCCTTTAATTCCTAAAACATAGTCATCAATTGTTTTTAACCTTTCAATAAAAACAACGCCGCCAGGAATAAAAGATTTATCTTCTAAATATTTTTCTATATTGTGAACATCGTGCATGTCTGAACCGCTTGTCTGTGGAAGGTTTGTTTCATTTGCCAAAATTAAAGCCTTGGCATTTTCTTCAGGACGGTTTCCTGAGTTATAAACTTCAAGCCCGTGAACACATTCCGGATGCAGATGTATTTCTTTTATATAATCCCTCTCTCTAAAAGGATGTGCTTGAATTATAAGAGCTCCGGCTTTATCTACCATTTCAAAAAGACTTTGATGAGTCTGATTCATAATTTCCGGGTGTGAAATAAGAAAGTCCTTATCAAGTCCGTAAATTAAATATTCATCTCCTTCAAAATTATATTCAATGCCAAAAAAAACATCAAAATCTTTTCCTTCTGCAGCTTTATGCGCACGTTCATATCCAGAACAATAAGCTCTTACTCTTTCTTCCCAAGAAAGCGTTCTGTCTATTCCGCAATTTCCGTTAAAAAAATGATCAGTAACAATAATTCCTGCATATCCTGCTTTTTTGTAAATTTCAATGTAATCTTCAGGTTCAGTTCTGCCACATGCACTGGCTCCTCTGGTATGAAGATGTGTTTCATAAACATACTGACTCATAGTTGAACTACACTGCCTCCCTTAATCAGTCTTCCTGTTACAGAAATAATATGGCTTGATTCCTCTCCGGGATTTTCAATCTGAGAAATTAATGTTTCCGCAATTTTGTTTCCTATTACCAACCCATCCTGTTCATAAGTAGTAAGAGGCGGAACAAGCATTGAAGTAAGCATAATTCCATCGTAACCCACAATGCTTATATCTTTGCCGGGAATAATTGAACGGGTATTTAATTCACGAATCCCTCCTAGTGCAGCATAGTCGTCCGGATAAATAATACATGTAGGTGGATCTTTTAAATCAAGAAGAACCCCTGTTGCTTTCTGACTGGTAACTGGGTCATGGTACAAACCCTGAATTACATATTCTTTGGGACATTCAATTCCACAATCTTTCAGAATCTTAAAAAAAACTTCCAGCCGTTCTTTTGTAACCAGTGTATCTTCCCCATGAATAATTGCAATTTTTTTGTGCCCGCTTTTAAGAATGAAATCTGTTAATTCTTCCATTCCTTTTTTGTTATCACTTATAACGGCGGTATGATTTTCATCATAAATATAATCAAGTGTTACAGTAGGAATTTCACTGTTAATTAAAGCCTGAATATATTCGCTTTTAAAATCTGCCGAAAGAATTGCCACTCCATCAAAATTTCTTGCTTTAATATGAGTGTAATAATCAAAATCAGATTTATCAGAACGACCAGTAAAAGTAATTTCATAGCCATTATTCTGAGCAACCCTTTGTATACCACTGATGATTTTTGCAAAATACTGATGCTGAAATCCGGCACCTGTCTTATCCTCAAAAATAACACACAAATCGTATGTTCGGTTTGTACGCAAAGTTCTGGCAGCAATATTTGGATGATAGCCCATCTCTTTTGCTTTAGCCTGAATATACTTTCTTGTTTCTTCGCTAATCTCGCTGGAGCCTTTTAAAGCTTTACTTACAGTAGAAAAAGAAACATTACATTCATGTGCAATATCTTTTAGTGTTACCATCCTGTTCTAACTCCGTATCCTTTTTATATGTGTAATCTTACTGATAAAAATTGTAACAGTTTCCTTATCCGGTTCTGTCAAAAGTCTGAGTATTGAATCTCCTTCATGCTTTATTAATTGTACAGGAGAACCGAAAAGAGAGAAAGTTTTTCCGTCACCATCTCTTCCAGCAAGAAATACTTCAAGCATATCATTTCCTTTAATGCTTGCTTCCACCAGATGAATCTTTCCTTGAAAATCCATGGCGTCTGCTTCAAGTATTTCATTTTTCACAGCAGTAGAAGCCAGTTGCAGCTCAGAAATAATAAGTCCGTTTTCAATTTTTGTCTGAAGATTTTCTTTTTGCATTTCTCCAAAAGAAAGTGTTTCAAGCCTTTCTAAAAGCATATCTTTAACCTTTCTGGCTTTAGCTTCAGACACAACTTTGTAATTTCTTTCATCTTCCCTTTTAATGCTGCAGTCTCTTCCTTCTGAAATTTTTGGAAAAACAAAAACTTCGTTTTCCTTTGTAATAGATTTTACACTCCCCATAAAATCAAGTCCCGAAGCCTTTAGAAATTCTGATGGATCTGTTTCCAGCGGAATGTTAAGAAGATAAACACCTTCAGCTAATTTTTCTGCTATATGTTTTGAAACCTGGGGATTACTTTCAACTCTGGCAAAATTTTCAGAAGATATCTTAAGAATATATCCTTTATATAAAATGGCAGAAGAGTAAGAGTTGTGCCATTCATCCAGATTCACAAAAAGATTCTGTTGGATTTCAAAATTTGCATTTTCTAAAAGATAAGCCTTTATTTGTTGAAGGGAAATTCCCCTGTCAAAAGCTTTGGAAACAGACTTTCTGGAAATCTCAAATTCCATTACAGTGCTGCACGAAACAATCTGCGTGAATTCTGTTAGTAAAAGAAGATTTAAAAGCCCGGCACCGGGTAAAAGCATAACAGTAGAAGCCCCGTTTATACTTAAAACCTTAGGCAGTTTTGTGCTATTTGTATATTCATTGCAATTACATTTATTAAAAATATATAGATTTTCACCGTTTTTATCTGTACCCTTCAAAGAAAGCAGTCCAAAACTTACAGCACTGTCAAAAATTGTATCCATAATATTCGCAGCATCAAAAGACTGAGTTTCAGATTTTGCCATATTTAAAAGCTGGCTGAATCTGCTAACACCTCCTGTAGTTCCGTTACTAACCAGAGGTGACCGTTGATTTACAATTTTTGCAAGTCGTAAAAAATAATTTTTTGAACATCCACTTTCGGGCATAGAAGCAAGGCAGTCTGACAAAAGTTGTGTCTGCCGTTTTAGACTTTCTCGTGAAAGTTTTACTGCAGAAGCCGTGCTCAAAATCATAAGCTGAGAAAGTTCTGGCAATGCTGCAAATGCTTCCAGATGTTTTGAATCTATTTCTAAATATTTTTCACCTTCCCTAACCAAGGATAAATTTATAAATGCTGTTATTAAAGACTGAAGGCATTCAAATCCGCTTCCAAATATTTTTTCCAAATTTGATAAATCAACTTTTTTAAACTTACCGTCTGCCTTAAGAGAAAGACCATAAGTATTTATATAAGAAATAAATGCCGCTAGAAAATTCGGAGTAACAGAAAATGGTGTCTCTAGAGAATTGATTTCTACTTCTTGAGGAGGAAGAATTCTTTCGGGATTAAAATATTCAGAAAGTTCATCTATAAAAAGTGGATTCACCCTAAAATATTCTTCTTCATTCGTTCTTGATTTTTCAGTATAAATCAAAAGTCTGTCACGCAAATTTGAAAGCCTTGCATAAATAATTGACTCAGAATATTCATCACTAAAGAAATCACAAACAGTTTTTACTGTAAGCCCCGGAAGATATTTTATAGCCGTAAGAAATTCAATATCAGTCTTATCTAAAAGAGATATAATATTTTCAATTGAATCCTTGTTTCTTAAAAAACTTGCCAGTTGTTCCATCAACCTTACTTTATTGAAAGGAGTTTTTATTTCGCCCAAGTAAAGCCTCATGATGAAGAAAAATTTTTCATCGGGGAGCGAAGCAATATAATCTGTCCAAGGTTTTATATTCTGCATCAGGTTAATTCTCCCAAACAGCATGTTCCAGGTAAAGAGTCATCATCGTTAAAATCTAAATCCTCTTCACTTGAATAGCGAATTATTCTATAAGCATACCCCTGCTCTGCAAGAAACTTCTGCCTGTTTGATCCGAATTCCTCTTCCACAGTTTTTCTTGTAATCAGAGTAAAGAATCTGGCTTTTCGTTCTTTTGGTCTGAGTATTCGTCCTAATCGCTGTGCCTCTTCCTGACGGCTGCCAAAAGTGCCGGAAACCTGGATTGCAAGGGACGCATCAGGCAGGTCTATAGCAAAATTTGCTACTTTTGAAACTACAAGAACTCGGATTTTCCCCATTCTGAAGTCGGAATAAATGCGGTCCCGTTCCATAGTGGGAGTTTTTCCTGTAATAATTGGAGCTTTAATAAGTTCCGCTATCTTCTGAAGCTGATCTATATACTGTCCTATTACAAGAATCTTATCCTCTGGATAACGTTTGATTATTTCCTGAGTTATGTGAATCTTTTCTGGATTTTCGCTTGCTATTCTATGTTTTGCCCTGGGTTCTGCCACTGCATAATCCACTTCACTGTTATACGGTAAGTCCAAACGCACTTCTACACACTCAGCCTCTGCAATCCAGCCGTCATGCTCCAGTTCTTTCCAAGGAACATCATAACGCTTAGGTCCTACCAAACTGAACACATAACCTTCGCAACCATCTTCCCGAACTAATGTTGCGGTTAGTCCCACACGTCGGACTGCCTGAAGTTCTGCTACAACCCTAAACACCGGAGCGGGCAGCATATGAACTTCATCGTAAATAATCAGTCCCCATGGGCGTTCATGAAAAATACTGAAATGAGGATACGGACCTTCTTTATCTGGTCTCCAAGTAAGCACCTGGTAAGTTGCTACAGTAACAGGTTTAATATTTTTGGATTCTCCTGAATATTCTGCTATATCCTCTTTGGTCAAATTTGATTTATCAAGCAGCTCATCTATCCACTGATGAACAGCACTTATATTTGTAGTAATGATGAGTGTAGAAGTTTTTAAAAGATCCATTACTGCCATTCCAACAACTGTTTTTCCAGCCCCACACGGAAGAACGATTGTACCAAATCCTGTTCCCGGTCCCTTGTCTCCTACCAAAGCCTTTGCAGAAGCCATCTGGTAATCTCGGATTACAAGCGGCTGACCTTTTAGAGTTGTTTCACGGAGAGAAAAATCCAAAGGTTCCCCATCACAAAGTTGTACCTCATCTTTTACAGGCCAGGACAATCTCAAAAGATTCTGTTTAACAGTCCCTCGGTCAGTAAGTTTTAAAACAAAGCAATTGTGTTTTTCCTGCTCTGAAATCTGGATTTTTTCTTTTACAAGACTTTCATCATAAACACACGGAGAAAGAAGATTTTTGGCATCTCTTGAACGGGAAATTTCTTTATACGCAAATTCTGAACTGCACACTAAATAAAGATACTGTTCCCGTACTTTCTTAACTTCTTTTTTGTTTTCCTCTGTAACAGTATCTTCTGCAGAAGTTCCTTCTTTTTGCTCCACCACTTCAGCTTTAAGGGGCACTTCCACTTCATAACCCGGCACCATTCTGACAGCTCCAAATCGGGCAGAAACTTCTTTCATCCATGCTAAAACACTTGACGGGACATCATAACGTGCATACATTTGCAGTACATTTGCCCCATCTTCTGCAGTAAAACCTGCACTGGCGGCATTCCATAAAGAAAGAGGAGTAAGTCTGTATGTGTGTAAATGTTCAGGAGATCGTTCCAATTCTGCAAAAGGAATAAGAGCATTGCGGCATTCTTCAGCCAACGGTGCATGAACATCCAGTAGCAGAGTGCGGTCCCCCTGAACAATCAAAGGATTATCGTATTGCATTGTAACGGAATATTATATCAGAAATCAGAAGAAATTACTCTTTTCCTGCAAAAATTTCCAAAATCTTTTTACTTGAATCTCCAATCGTTATCAAAACAATATGGTCTCCTGCATTAATCTGAGTGTTCCCTCCGGCTATTTCATATTTTTCTTCGCCACGTGATTTGCTCAAAAGCACAAGATATTTTCCCTGAGCCGAAATATCTTTTAATGCTTTTCCGCACATTTTTGACTTAGCAGAAATTTCACACTCGGCAATTTCCAAATCAGAAACAGTGTGTATCTCTTTTACGGCTTTTCCTCTCAGGTGGCTCATAATTGAATCTACCACAGCATCTCTGAGGGGAACCGGAACATCTACCCCAAGCTTTGCAGCAATAACTCCAAACTCCGAACTGGTTACCAGACTGATTGACTGCTTAACACCAAGGCCTTCCAAATAAGCCGCAAGAATCATATTCATTTCATGATTATGAGTAGCACAAATTACAAGATCAAAATCATCTATACCTTCTTCCCGGATAAATTGTTCTTCAGAAGCATCGGCACAAAAAACTTTTGCTTCGGGAAATTTTTCAGAGGCCTGTTTTGTAAGTTCACTGTCAGAATCAATAATTATAAAATCGGTTTTTGTTTTTAGCTTACCAAATAGTTTTTCAAAAAGAGTACTCTTCTGAGGTTTTATGATTTTTTCTGCAATAATTGTACCAATTCGTCCGGCTCCAATAAGTGCAACTTTTTTTAATTCACGTTTTTTGGAACCGCACATTGCAGAAATTTCAACCATGTCTTTTTTCTTAAGAACAACGCCAAGAGTGCAACCTTCTGTAATGATTGTTTCTCCATTGGGGAGCGATGTTTTTCCTTCTACTTCCAGATAAGCAACCAAAAACTGGGCTTCTGTAAGAAGGCGGATATTTTTAAGTGGAGTTCCGTCTACAGCACTGCCTTTTTCTACAGGAATGCGAACAAGCTGTACTTCAGAATCATCAAATGTCAGTACGTTCCCTACAGCTCCATTCTCCACTGCTCGAACAATAGCTTCGGCTGCCTCAACATCAGGGTGAATCATATAATTTATGCCATAAAGCGGACGATGTTTCCCTGTGGTAAATTCGTTTGCGTGTTTCTTTTCTGCAGAAGCCGTATTTACGTAATAAGCATAATTTCTAACTCGTGCAATCTTTAATATATCCGGATATACTGCATCAACAAGCGAACACGTAATCATATTTACTTCATCCGATGCTGTAACACAAACCAATGCGTCTGCCTTTGCTATGCCTGCTTCTTCAAGAGTTTCCAGATTATTACCGTCAGCACATACTACAGTACAATCCACATGATTTCCTATGTGGCGGCATGCTTCTTCATCATTTTCAATAATTGCCACCTGGTTCTTTTCTTCTACCAGATTTCTGGCCAACTGAACGCCGGTAAAACCGCCGCCTACAATTACTATATTCATATCTTTATTTTAATATGTTTGTAGAACAAAAAAAAGGACTGTACTTCAAAAGTACAGTCCTAAAATTATTTCTATTTTCTATTTATTCATCTGCTTCTGCAGAAAGTTTTGATTTTTTACTGTCAGTTCCCTGTACTGCTCCCATTACTGCAACACAAACAATTGCGGCTCCTGTAGCTTCAAGGCATGCCTGAGGAAGAAGCATAACCATTACCGCCCCGTATCCGGCTCCTCCCATAGCTTCTTTTACTCCGGGCTGAAACAGGTAAAGACTTCCAATAACCATCACTGTGTGTACCAGAGTAGCAAGAAATGCTGCAACTCCAGCGGTTGCTCCGTTTGTAACATCCGGCAAAGACTTTACAAGATTCCATACAAGAGCTCCTGCACACGCAATGCCAATAAGTGTATAGTTGATTTTCCATTCATAAGGAATCGCTTCATTACCTTTTACAACAGTCCATACTGCAATCCATGCAACTACACCAGCTATCACTGTCATAAGAATGCGGAAAAATACCTTATATTTACTGATTTTTTCAAAACTCCACTTAAGCCCTTTCCAAAGTGCCCATGCAGCAACTGCAAGAAGAACTCTTGGAAGTACAGAAACCAAAGGATTTGTAAACATAGGATCCAGAACTCCACTTGGACTCATAGCAGCCTGAATAAGGCTCATAATTCCAAATGCCGCACCTACTACACATCCTTCCCAAAGTCCGGAAAGCATACATATAAGGATTACCGGTACATGAAGAATTGTAATAGAAGCTGTAGGACCTAGAGGAATCATACCAAGTTTTGTAATTCCCAAAACAACAACAAGGGCTGCAAAAGCACCCGTTAAAGAAATTCGTTTAGCTGTATTATTCATGATGACACTTTATTGTTTTTTGTCATTTTAAACTATCATTTTGATTATACTATTTTCAGATAATAGATATAGTAAAAACCTATAACCAGACACTTAGTGCAAAGAATTAATCAATTTTGGAAGTTCTCTGGGGTTATCCGCAATAATTTTTACTCCGTGCTCTTCTAAAAATTTTCTGCCTCTAAAACCCCAGTCACAACCTACAAATCGAACACCGGCATTTACAGCCGTCTGATAATCAACATCAGAATCACCTATAAAAATAGTTTCTTCTTTTGTAAACCCGAATTTCTGCAATATAAAATTAACCCCATCCGGTGCGGGTTTTTTTTCCATTCCGGGACGGGAGCCAAGCACAAAATCAAATACACCAGGGAAGAACTGTTCAGCAAGAAACCCGGCATCTTTATCATTTTTATTTGAATTTACCGTTATTACAAACCCTGATTTTTTTATTTCAAGAGCAGCTTCTTTTATTCCCTCATAAGGCACGGTTTTATCTGATGAATGAAGGCCATAATAATTCAAGAAATCTTTGTATACTTTTTCATAATCTTCGTCACTATGATTTTCTGGAAGAGCAGCATGAATAAGACGAGGCATCCCCCTGCCGACCATCCATTTTACTTCCTCATAAGAACGCTCTTTAAAGCCATTTACTCGTAATCCGTAATTAACAGCATCTTTTAAATCTTCCAGAGTATCCAGGATTGTCCCATCCATATCAAAAACAACAAGATTCTTCATGCGGAAAATTTATAAGAATTTCAGAAAGTTTGCAAATAGCGGTAATGAGTTTTATAATCAAAAGATATGGGATTAAAAAACATCGCTGTTTTAACTCAATACGTAGATAATTACTATTGTGCCGATGTTATAAAAGGCATAAAGGCTTATTTCGAAGACAAACCTGTAAGACTCTTTTTTTTGGAAACCCGCTGGGAAAAGACCGAGGCTTCGGACTACGAATATCAATATTGGAGTGCCAGTAAACTTGCCGGAACTAAAAACATCGATGCCGTTATTATTATTACCGCAACCTTCTGCAGCACATATTCATCTGAAGCACTCGCGGAACTTCTAAAAACTTTTATTCATGCCCCAATCATTTCTGTTGCAGTTGATTTACCCATAACAAACTTGTTCTACACTTCAGCTGACTGTCTTTCAGGGTATCGGGAACTTATTAATCACTTGATTTCAAAACACGGGTGTAAGAAAATCGCTTTTGTTGCAGCAAATAAAACCAAATCTTCTGAAGCCGAAGAAAGACTAAAAGCATACAAAACAGTGCTTAAAGAAAATAATATTGATTTTAATCCGGATCTTATAATTTCTTCAGACTTTAATCAGGATGAGACCATAAATGTATTAAGAACAAAATATCCTGCAAAAGAAAGCATCAACTTTGATTCTGTAGTATGTGTAAATGATTACACAGCTTTTGGAACTATTTATTACCTGAAAGAACTTGGGTTTAAGATTCCTGAAGATATAATTGTTACAGGATACGATGACTGTACTACCGCTCAACAAATGGGGCTAACTTCCATTAATCAGCAGGTTTACCAGCAGGGACTGGAAGCTGCCCGAGTTGCTCTTTCCGTTGCAGAAGGAAAGAAAAATCCCAGAAAAACCAAAGTTGCTGTAAAAACTTTCTTCAGAAAATCCTGCGGTTGCTGTGAACAAAAAAATCAAACACCCGGCTCTGAAGAATTTTCTTCTACACAGCAATTTGTAAATTTTGCACGAAATTATACAAGTTTCCATTCGCTTTTAGACAAAGTTCAGGGTGCACATACTCTGTCTCATATGTATAATCTTCTGTCCCGAATTCTTATAGAAGCCGATATCAGATCCTTTGCAATTTGTCTTTACAAAACACCGTTTTTTGTTAATAAGGGGCAGGATTATTCACTTCCTAAAAAAGCATCACTTACCATGCATTACAACCACAGCAGAATGGAAATGTGTGTTGACGAAAATATACAGTTCAATCCTAATGACAGCATTCTTCCTGAAGGTATTTTCAATGAAGACCCGTGCTGCTTTATTATCAACTCAATATTTTATGGCGAAAAGCAATACGGATACCTTTTGTACCGTCCTGGAGAAAAAGAATTCAATCTTTACAGTGTGTATCTTAAAATTGTATCCAACTCCATAGCACAGGCTTACGAGTACTCAGAAAAACTGAAAGAAAATACATCTCTTGAAAAGAAAAACAAAGTTCTAAGCATAAACTCTCAGACTGATGAGCTTACAAAAGTTTTTAACCGAAGAGGATTTATGCATTTGGGACAAAAAACTATTGACCTGGCACTGCAAATGGAAGCTTCCGGACTTGTGCTTTTTGGTGATATGGACGGACTTAAAACAATTAATGATAACTATGGGCACGACGCCGGTGACCGTGCCATAAAAGCCGAAGCCGAAATTCTTTCCAAATGTTTCCGTGCCAGCGATGTAATAGGACGACTTGGCGGTGACGAATTTGCTATTGTAGCTTCGGGAATGGGAATGGATAAACTAAATGATATAAAAGAACAGATTGAGGCTGAATGTAAAATTTGGAAAGCCGAAGCTCAGTCCCCTTTTAATTTATCCATCAGTTTGGGCGCTGTTCCATTTAATAAAGATGAATTTGTTCTTGAAAATCTGATTGCAAAAGCAGACAGTGAACAATATGCCGATAAACGATTAAGACACTCAGCCAGAAAAAATAATTTCTAATTCATTACCTTATAATTCCATTTTTTAAAATAACTCTATTTTATTGAAATTCTACAAATAGCACCTATAATTTTAAATATATGAAGAAATCTATTCGCAAAAGCATTTTTTTTATTTCCGTCTCAATTGCACTTTTAGTTGTTCTTTCATCAAATATTTATTGGGCCATTAATTACAACAATGCCGCAGTCTCCAGAACTTCAAGTGATTTGGAAACAATGAACACTACCATTGAGCGCTCTGCTTCCAGAACTTTTTACACTGCAGGACAAGTTGCAAAAGGTATTGCAAATAATAAATACATCCTTGACGCAAATGTGAACCAAGAACATCAGGAGCTGGCATTAAGTGTATTTAAAGCACAAACCACAGCAACCCCTGACTTTATGTCCATTTACTGCGGATACCCTGATGGCACTCTTGTAATAAATGATTTTGAGCCGCCGGAAGGATTTGACTGCACAAAGCGGGACTGGTACTTGAATGCTTTTGCCTCTGCAGATGATATCCAATACTGCCAGCCTTACGTAGACGTTATTACAGGGGACACCATAATGACTGCTACCGCTCCTGTTTCCTATTATGGAGTAAAAAAAGGGATTGTTGGATGCGACATCTCTATTCAAACTCTTGTAGAATATGTTTCTTCAAACTCAAATTATGAAACACTGCAGCACTTCATAGTAAATCCTCAGAAAAATGAAATCCTTCTAAGTACAAATCCAGAATACATAGGAAAACAATTTTCTTCAGTAATTACAAACCGAACCAGATCAGCCTGTAAAATTAACGGCGAAAAATACATGATGACTTCAAGAATTAACGCAGAAACAACATGGCTTGTTATTTCCTGTGTATCTGTAAACGAAGTTAATCATCCTATTTTTGTACGCGCAGTGACCATGCTTGGGATGGGCTCTTTCTTAGCCATCATCCTTTTTGCAATTTCAAGTTTCCTAATGGGCACTGCCATATCTAAGCCAATCCTTAAAACTGTAGGATTCACAAAAACTCTGGCAGAAGGTGAAGGTGACCTGACTCTTCAAATTGAAACAAAAGAAACAAATGAGGTGGGAGATTTAGTCCTTTACTTCAATAAATTTATTTCTGCTCAAAGAAATATGATTTCCGATTTGAAAAAATCCGAAAACCAGCTTAATCAAATTGGTCAGGAACTTCACTCAAGTGCACAGGAAAGTGCCAGTTCCATTGCTCAGATTATGGCAAATATTGAAGGTGTCAGACATCAGACAGAAACTCAGGCAAAAACTTTTGAACAGGTTATTCATCTTATAAATGAAAACATTTCAAAAATTCATGATTTGGATTCTCTTATCTCTCAAGAAGCCGACAGTATTTCAAATTCTTCCGCCGCTATAGAACAAATGGTTGGCAACATAAATTCAGTTACAGACAATGTTGATAAAATGGCTCATGAATTTTCTGATTTGGAATCAGTTTCAAAAGAGGGTCTTTCCTGCCAGGTTGAAGTAAATGAAAAAATCAGCACTATGGTTGACCAGTCCAGAATTCTTTTGGAAGCAAATAACACCATTGCAAATGTTGCCTCGCAGACAAATCTTCTTGCCATGAATGCTGCCATAGAAGCCGCCCATGCAGGAGAAGCGGGAAAAGGATTCTCTGTTGTTGCCGATGAAATCCGAAAACTTGCAGAAAACACATCATCCCAGTCAGCCGCCATTGGAGAAGAGCTTAAACTCATTTCCAAAACAATTAATGAAGTTGTAGATTCTTCTGACCGTTCAAGAAAAGCTTTTGACAGTGTTCAAGATAAAATTGGCAACACAAATGAACTGGTACGCCAAATATCAAATGCTATGGATGAGCAGGCCTCTTCCTCTAAATCAGTTCTTGATGCCCTTTACACAATGAATGAAAACTCAAACACGGTAAAACAGACTGCAGGAAATCTGGAAAAGGATTCGGTAAATATTCAAAACTCACTTGCAGATTTAAACCAGGTAGTTTCAACAGTTAGTTGCAGTATGGACGAAATGGCTTTGGGTGCTCGCGAAATAAACGGCTCTGCTCAACACATATCAGATATGGCAAATGAGACTCAGGATAACATCAATGTTCTTCACAATCTTATTGGCCGCTTTATTACCGAAAAACAGGATTCCGAAACACTTGAAGAAAAACTGGAAAGTGTTCAGATTGACAATTCTGGGATGGAATCAGAAGTAAGTTCAGAATCTGAGATTCAGGAAGAAAAAACTTCACAGACTGGTGAATCAACCGAGATAGAATTCGATGAGGAAGATTTAGAGCCATTAGATTTAGTCTAAGCAAAAACGAAAATGGAAAACCTTGCCGGTCATGCACTTGCATAGCGGAGCCGCTGCGAATTGCACCAAAGGGGTATGCAGGGCGAAGTGAGTACCCTACCCCTTTGGTGGCGTAGAACAATAAGCTTTTCTTGTTTGATATATGAAACTGAAACGGGACGCAGACAAAAATGGGGGACGGGAGCCCTGTGGGAGGGGGTACCCACATTTTTGTCGTCGCTGGGACCCGTTTCAGTTTCATAAAGATTATAGAAATGAAAAAAGTAAATTTTTAGGAGCCTTTTATGTACAACAAAAACAACGTCGCCCCTTTTCCGCCAATGGGCTGGAACAGTTACGACTACTATAACACCATGGTAAATGAAGACCAGGTTCGTGCCAATGCAGACTTTATGGCAAAAAATTTGAAACAGCACGGATGGGAATATATCGTTATAGATATCCAGTGGTCAGATCCTGATGCGGGAAAAAAGAATGACGAATGGATT
>JABUUX010000397.1 GCA_021442965.1 Treponema sp. | reverse complement strand
GAAAGTAATTCCGGAAAAGATTTGAATATCCGCGTTGCAGAATATACCAAGGCTGTAGTTTCAGGTCGTCCTAATTTCCACATCAGTCTGATTTGTGATGTTTCTCCAAACTGCGACTGTCACTGTGAAAACGGAGCCCCGATTCTTCCAGATATCGGAATGCTTGCTTCCTTTGACCCTGTGGCTTTGGATCAGGCTTGTGTGGATTTATGCCGTAAGGCAACACCAACTGCAAACGGTGACCTTGCAAAAAATATGCAGAAACCGAATTTTGTGGATTACAAAGACCACTGGAAAAACAATCACCCGAACGTTGAATGGGAAACAGTTCTTGTTCATGGTGAAAAAATCGGGGTGGGTTCCAGAGAGTATGAATTGGTGGAAGTGTAATCAGATTCTGAAAGGCAGAATAATTTAAAAATCAATTTCTTCGTCAAACAGCGGGGTACTGAAATAACGCTCCGCTGTATCAGGAAGAACTGTTACAACTCGTTTTCCTTTTCCAAGTTTTTTTGCCAGTTCAATAGCTGCGGCAACATTTGTTCCACTGGAAATTCCGCACATAATACCTTCTTTTCGTGCCAGATCTCGCGAGGTACGGATTGCTTCCGAATCTGTAACAATGTAGATATCATCATAAATCTGCTGGTCCAGATTTTCTGGAATGATGCCGTCTCCGATTCCCATTTGAAGATGTGTTCCTACTGTTCCACCTGCAAGAATTGCGGCGTTCTTTGGTTCAACTGCCCAAATTGTAATATGCGGATTTGCACGTTTTAAAATCTGACCTATGCCACTTATGGTTCCACCGGTTCCTATTCCTGAGCAGAAACCGTCTATGGGACCTTTTACTTGTTCCAGAATTTCTACAGCTGTACTTTTCCTGTGTATTTCAGGATTTGCAGGATTTTCAAACTGTTGCGGTACAAAAACTTTAGGGTCGTTGTGTGCCATGTAAATAGCAGTGTCCAGACATTCCTGAATACAGGCACCGATATCACCATTATCGTGGATTAATTTGACTTCGGCTCCATAATGGCGAACAAGTTTTCTGCGTTCTTCACTAACCGAATCCGGCATAATGATTATTGTTTTGTAACCGCGTACAGCACCGATAAGAGCAAGTCCAATTCCTTGATTTCCGCTTGTTGGCTCTACTATGATTGTATCTTTATTGATAATTCCTTTTTGCTCTGCATCCAGAATCATGTTATAGGCTGTACGGGTTTTTATGGAACCTCCTACATTAAGACCTTCAAATTTAACTAAAATTTCGGCACTGTTTTCATCAACCATATGGTTCAGTCGGATAAGGGGTGTGTTCCCCATTGCTTCAAGAATATTATTGCAAATCATAAAAATTATTATAGTGGATTTTCAGATTCGTGTAATGATGTAATGGTGTTATGAGAATGTGAGTTACGGGGAATTAATGCATATTTATACATATTGTGTTATAATTATTCATTCTATTTTTTTAGAGATGAGGTAAAATATGAAAAAAATCATTTACGCTGTTCTTGCAGCTTCTGTGCTTCTTATGGCTTCAGGCTGTTCAAAAAAAGGTGTTGTTGTAATTAATGGTGCTGATGACCTGGAAGGCAAAAAGGTTGGTGTTCAGGCTGGGACAACCGGTGAAATTTACGCAAGTGATATTCCTGATGTAAAACTCAGTTCTTTTAAATCCGGGATTGATGCAGGTCTTGCGCTTTCTGCCGGAACAATTGATGCCATTGTTCTTGATGAACTTCCTGCAAAAGAAATTGTAAAAAGGAGCCGGAATCTTATGATTCTGGAAGAAGAGTTTTCTTTAGAAGATTACGCCATTGCAGTTCGTAAAGGAGATGATAATCTTCTTAATGCTATAAATGCTTCCATTGCCCGTATGAAATCTGATGGAACTTATGATATGCTGCAGAATGCTTTTATGCCGGCTGAAGGTGAAATTGTGATTCCTGAAATTTCAGAATCAGCACCAAACGGGAAAATTATTAAACTGGGAACAGAGCCATCTTTCCCACCATTTGAATATACCGAAGGAACAAAGGTTGTAGGATTTGATGTATCCCAGAGCCAGATTATTGCAAATGATATGGGCTGCAAACTTGAAGTTGTAGCAATGAATTTTGATTCTCTTATTGCAGCCCTTCAGTCAGGCGCTGTTGATTTTATTGCTGCTGGTATGACCGTAACTGAAGAACGCAAAGAAAGTGTTAATTTTTCTGAACCTTATTACCAGTCAAAACAAGTAATTATTGTAAGAAAATAAATTTTTATGAGAGGAAGAAATGTGGTCTAAAATCTCAGGCTTTTTTGAAGCACTAAAAAACGGCATAGCAGGGACAGAGTTTTTTCGCATTCTTTTTGCAAAGCAAAGGTGGATTCTTATTCTAAAAGGACTTGGAACAACTCTGCTTATTGCTTTCTGTGCTGTTGTTATAGGATCTATTTTAGGCTGCATTTTTGCTTTGTTTAAAATCTCAAAAAAGAAACCGCTTGTTGTAATTGCAAATGCTTATACTACAATTATCCGTGGCATTCCTATGGCAACACTTCTAATGATTTTTTATTTTGTTATTTTTGCCCCAATCGGGCTTCAAAATACAATCATTGTTGCAATTATTGCCTTTGGAATAAATTCCGGGGCTTACTGTACAGAAATTTTTCGTGCCGGAATTCAGGGAATTGATATAGGGCAGACAGAAGCCGGGCGTTCACTTGGGCTTTCCTGGGGACAGACTTTATCAAAAATTATTCTTCCACAGGCTGTAAGAACAATTCTTCCAACTTTTACAAGTGAATTCATCACAATGATTAAGGAAACTTCGGTTGCTTCATTTATTGCGGTTGTTGATTTACAAAAAGCTTTTGATAATATCCGCAACCAGACTTACAACGCATGGCTGCCACTTATTTCCTGTGCTGTAATTTATTTGTGCCTTACACTGGGGCTTACAAAATTATTCTCATTACTTGAAAAAAGGATGGCCAGAAGTGAAAGACACTGATAACACAAATACTATGATTGAAGTAAAAAATCTTTCCAAAAGTTTTGGTAAAAATATCATTTTAAATGATGTTTCTGAGACTATACATCAGGGTGAAAAAATTGTAATTATAGGGCCTTCGGGAGCGGGGAAGTCAACTTTTCTTCGCTGTCTGAATATGCTTGAAGTGCCGGATTCAGGGCACATTTATTTTAAGGGGACTGATGTAACTGATAAGAAAACTGATATTGATGCCGTGCGTCAGAAAATGAGTATGGTGTTCCAGCATTTTAATCTTTTTCCTCACCTTACTGTTCTTCAAAATATAACACTTGCACCTGTTACATTAAAACTTCAGACAAAAGAAGAAGCTGAAGAAAATGCAAAAAAACTTCTGGAACGCATAGGACTTTTGGATAAGGCCGGTACATATCCTGCTATGATTTCAGGCGGACAAAAGCAGCGCATTGCCATTGTCCGGGCTTTGGCTATGAATCCTGATGTTCTTTTGTTTGATGAACCTACATCGGCACTGGATCCTGAAATGGTAGGAGAGGTACTTTCTCTTATGGAAGATCTGGCAAATGCAGGCATGACTATGGCTGTAGTAACTCATGAGATGGGGTTTGCCCGCGAAGTAGCAGACCGAGTTTGGTTTATGGATGGTGGAATTATTGCCGAACAGGGAACTCCTGATGAAATTTTTAATCATCCAAAATCTGAAAGACTGCAGCAATTTTTAAAGTCTGTTTTATAAGAGGAAATTATTATGAAAGAAAATAAAAGATTTTTTGGTATTTTACTTTGTGGCGTTTTATTGGCAGGATTTTTTGTATCTTGTAAAAATCAAAAAGCTCCTGTAAATGAATTTGGTTTTTACGAAGATTTGGAGGCTGCGTGTCAGACTGCAAAAAAAGAAAATAAAAGGATTCTACTTTATGTTTCTTTAGAAGGACTTGATGAGTACAGTAAAGATTTCAGACAGAATATTCTGGAAACTCCGGATTACAAAGATCTTTTTGAGGATGAATTTGTAAGTGTGTATTTTGATTTTGGTGAATCTTCTTTAGCTAAAACAAAAATCACACCGGAAGATGATGAAAAAACTGTAGAGCAGGCACAAAAGTTTATGGAACAGGTGCAGAAAAATGTTACAAAAGTTCGACTTTTTAATGTTACTGAAACTCCGGTTGTTTATCTTATGACAGAAGACGGTTATGTAATTTCTGATGAATCTTTTAATGAAAGTTTTTCGGATGTGCAGTCTTTTTCAAATTTAATTCGTCAGCATGAAAATGAATTTATTGCTATGGAAGAAATGGTTGAAGCTGCAAAACAAGGTTCTGCAGTAGAACGTGTAAATGCCATCTATGAAATTTACAAGAACACTCCGGAAGATTACGAATATTCACTGGCGGAACTTTATAAGTCTGCAGCGTTAATAGACAAAAAAAACGAAACAGGTTATGTAAGTGAACTTTATATGACAGGGGCTTACCTTGAAAGTATGAATCATATGGCAGGAAGTGATTACATGAATGCCTCAAAAGTATTAAAAGATGCGGCAGCAACAGGATATCTTGTTGGAGAAGAAAAACAAAATGCTTATTACATGGCTGCTGAACTTTTGATTATGGGGAATTCTGAAGACACACAGACTGTTCTTTCATATCTTAATGCTGCGGTTTTGGCAGATCCTGAATCTGAAGCTGCAGATAAAATTAGAGAAGAAATAAATATAATAACATCGTATCTTTCCGGAGAACTTAAATTTGATGAGTTCGGAAATGTTGTGGAGGAAGAATAATGGACCCATTGCCCGATAAGTCCTTTTGGGGACTTGTTGTCGCTTTAATTGTTTTGGTTGCGCTTTCCTGTATTTTTTCAATTTCTGAGAGTTCATTTTTGGGAGTGAACAGACTAAGACTCAGACTTTTAAGAAATAAGAAAGATAAAAAGGCTGTTCGAACCGGAAAATTGCTGGATAAAAAAGAACAGCTTATCAATACTCTCCTTGTAGCAAACGACATTGTTAATGTTTTGGTTTCTTCCCTTATAACTACTGTTTCACTTAAACTTTTTGGGTCTAAAGGGGTGGGAATTGCCACTTTAGCAGCAACTGTAGTTCTTTTGATTTTTGGGGAAATAACGCCAAAAACTATATCTACAAGATGCCCCGATAAAATTGCCTTTGGACTTTCAGGGTTTGTTACGGTTTTATTTTACATAATGTATCCGATAATCAAAGTCATTACTTGTATTTCCCGCATGATTTTAAGAATGTTCGGAATTAAGACAACAAAGAAAAAACAGACTTACACGGAAGAAGATATTAAGAATTATTTTGATTATGGTGTAGAAAATGGGGTTCTTGAGAAAACTGAAAATTCCATGATGAACAGTATCTTAAAATTTACAGACCTTGAAGCTCAGGATATTATGATTCCCCGAACAAAAATCAGAGCTCTTAAAACCGATTCTACATATAATCATATAATTGAAATATCAGGTAAAACAGGATTTACACGTTTTCCTGTTTATAAAGATTCCATTGATGATATTGTTGGTATTATTTATTTAAAAGACTTATTGAAGGTTAAAAATAATACAGAAGGATTTTCTGTAAAGCAGATTATGCGTCCGCCTGTGTTTATTCCCGGAACTCAAAAAATGTCTCAGGTGCAGAAAATACTTTCTGAGAACAGACAGTCAATTGCTATAGTTGTTGACGAATATTCAGGAACAGATGGAATTGTAACTGCGTCTGATATTTCCAGACAGATTTTTAGTACAAATAATGAGCATACACTTAGGGGTAAGGTTTTTGATTTTGGAAGCATTGAAGATAAAAATAATTTTGAAATTAACGGGTCAGTACTTTTAATAGATATGAAGAATGCACTTGGAATCCCACTTGTTTCTAAAATAAATGAAACGATTGGTGGATGGTTTATGGAACAGATAGACCGTATGCCGGATAACGAAGATTTTATTGAGTACAAAGGGTACAGATTTACTGTGCGAAAAATTCAGGCAATGAGAATTGAAAGAATGCAGATTCAGAAAATAGAAGAAACCAAGGAGGCAGTAAAATGAGTCTTGTAAAAATAATACTTACTTTTATTGCTTTAATTTTTCTGGTAATCTGCGTTGCGTTTTTTTCTTCAAGTGAAACAGCATTTCTTTCATTAAGAAAAATAAGAATCCGCCGGATGATACAGGAAAAACGCCCGAATGCAAAACTTGTTCAGACTTTAAAAAAAGATATGGACAGTTTTCTTACTACAGTTCTGATTGGAACGAACTTTGTGAACTCATTGGCTTCTGCTTTGGCAACAGCTTTGGCAGTGGAACTAATGGGGAACGGAGGAGTTGGAGTAGTAACTGTTGTTATTTCCTTTATGATTACAGTTTTTGGGCAGATTGTTCCTAAAACACTGGCAGGTGTTAAAACTGAAGAAACAGCATCTTTTTCATCACTACCAATTTATATTCTGCAAAAAATTTTCTTTCCAATTATCTGGCTGTTTTCGGGTATTTCAAAACTTGCAGTTATTTTAGGCGGAAAAATCTTCAAACAATCAAATTCTGGAATTACAACCGAAGAAATTGAAACATTAATTCAAGTAGGTGAGACGGAAGGAACTCTTGAAAAAGATGAAAGCAAGATGCTGAAAAAAGTATTCAGTTTTAATGACCTTTCTGTAAATGATATTATGCATCACCGTTCCTTTGTTAGCATGGTAAAAGAAAATGACTCATACTCGGAAGTAACCGCAGAGTTTTTAAATTCAGGCTATTCAACAATTGCTGTGTGCCGGGAATCAATGGAAGAAGTGACTGGAGTAATAGCATACAAAAAGGTTTTGTTTGATTCTGAAACTAAAGGCGCGGAAGATGAAAAAGGTTATGCAAAAAAAATAATGGAACCTGTTGTGTATGTTCCTGGAACTCTTACTATTTTGGAATTACTTGAAATTTTTACTAAAGAGGAACGCAAGTTTGCTGTGGTCTTGGATGAAGGAGGCGGAACATCTGGTGTTGTTACCATGAATGATGTGATGCGTGTGGTTTTTGGAAAAATGAGTAATGAAAATAACAGTGAAGAGATTCCGCCAGAGAACAGAGTAAAAATTCTTTCACCGTTAGAGTTTTTGCTTCCAGGAGATTTATCTTTGGAAGATGTTAATAATCTTTTAAAGTTAGATTTGGAATCTGATTATTATAATACTCTTGGTGGTTGGGTTTTGGAGCACTTCGGATTCTTGCCGTACTCAGGGCAGGTTCTTATATATAAAAAAAACCTGTTCATTGTTGAAGAACAGGTCAATCGAAGAATTATGAGCGTAAAAATCAGACTTTGTAATTAATGGAATCCTTAAAATATGCAATTTTTAGGGGAAACCTTAACTATTTGATTTTTGAAAGTCCAATTTTTGCAAGTTTAAGATATGCTGGCGGAAGCATTCCAATTTCAGAATCTTCATACATTGAAACAATTTCCTGAAAACACAAAGCCGCTTTATCTTTTTTATTTTCTTTAAGATAACAGTTTCCAAGTTCGTAACGGGCTTCAACATAAACAGCATTGTCCAGCCCATAACGCTGAATACACGCTTTAAAGTATTCTTCTGCATCTACATAATTGTTTACGGATTCACAATTTTGCCCAGCCTGAAGAAGTTGTGCGGCTGTCATATCCTGTGGAATATCTTTTACAGAAACTGACTGACATGCTGTAATTGCAAAAATGAAAGCAATTACTGTTGAAATAAAAATATTTTTTCTCATTAGTGTGATTTCTCCTGACACGTGTATAATACAATATATTTTCATATTTATAAACACATAAAAAAGTGATAAGATACAGTCTGAAAATGGTTGTTCTTCTAACTTCAGTATAGAGTTGTGAGGACGGTATTTTCTAGGAAGAAAAGTATGCTTAATGTAACAACTATTAAAAATGGTCTTGTAATTGACCACATCCGTGCAGGAAGCGGCTGGAAAATTTTCCAGTGGCTTGGTCTTGATAAAGCTCCTTTTACATCATGTCTGATACAAAATGTTCAGTCAAAAAAATCGGGTAAAAAGGATATTATTAAAATTGACAACATCATCAATATAGATTATTCCGTTTTGGGATTCATAGATCCGAACATCTGCGTAAATGTGATTGAAGATGAAAAAATCGTAAAGAAGATTAACATGGAACTTCCTGACAGGGTTCAGAATGTATTTACCTGCAAGAATCCACGTTGTATTACAATTACAGAACATTATGTTACGCCAACTTTCCTTCTGGTAGATCGTACAAAAGGAATCTACCGCTGCGAATATTGCGATACTCTTTACAATGCAAATTCATAGGATAATTAATGACTCACGCACTTCTAATTTATAATGCCGTTCTTCTGGATGAAGAAACAAATACTCCTGGTGCCGTTTTATCAGTTGATGGAAAAATCAGATCAGTTTTTCATGGATATTACACAAATGCAAATACTGTATCTGCAATGGCAAAGGCTGTTCTTTTGGAAGACGGGTATTCCGCTGAATGTACGCTGGAACTTTTTGATGCAGCAGGACTTACACTTACTCCGGCATTTATTGATATGCATGTGCATCTTCGTTATCCTGGGTTCCCCTTAAAAGAAGATTTGGAGTCGGGAATAAGAGCTGCTGCTGCCGGTGGATTTGGTACCATTGTTGCAATGCCAAATACAAAACCTGTTGTTTCTTCATTAGAAGAAGCACTGAGAATTGAAAATGAAGCAAAGGAATTTGGTCTTACAAATGTTATTCAGGCAGTGAGCATTACCGAAAACTTTGAAGGAAAGTCTACAGAGCATATAAATGTTCTGGATAACGTTCATACTCCGGTTATTTCGGAAGATGGCAGAGAAGTGGCTTCTACCGAAGTAATGTTGAATGGAATGGAAAAAGCCCGAGCAAAGAATCTTATTGTAGCCTGCCACTGCGAAGACCCTGAACTTGCTGCAATGGCAAAACCATACAGGGAACAGGGGCTTAATCTTCTTAAAGAAAATAATATTCCTTTGGATCCAGTTTTGATAAAAGAAATTGAAGATGTTCCGGAATCTGTAACCGTAAAAATCCGCGACGCATTTATGAATGCAAACGAGCTTCTTAGAACGGCGGAAGATACAATGACACAAAGAAACATTGCACTTGCAGAATTGAGTCATTCAAAGATTCACCTTTGTCATGTTTCAACCGAACTTTCTATTGATTATGTTCGCCAGGCAAAAAAGCGCGGGTACACAAAAGTTTCCTGCGAAGTAACACCTCATCATATTTCCTGTTGTGCTTATGACTGGAAAGAAATGATAGCAGTAGTGAATCCTCCTATACGATCTTTGGAAGATAATAATGCTGTAATTGCAGGAATAAAAGATGGAACTGTTGATGTCATTTCTACAGATCATGCACCACACACACAGACAGATAAAGAAGCCGGGGCTCCGGGCTTTACAGGGTTAGAGATATCTTTTGCAGCCTGTCACACTGATTTGGTTTGTAGAAAGATTATTCCTGCTACAAAACTTTCTAAACTTATGTCTGCAAATCCAGCAAGAATACTTGGACTAAAAAAAGGACTTCTTCGGCCAAATTACGATGCAGATTTTACAATCTTTGATCCTGAATTTAAGTGGGTGGTAGATGCGGCTCAGTTTAATTCCAAAGGAAAGTGGACGCCATTTACAGGTCGCACTCTTACAGGAAAAGTCAGGGCTCTTTTTATCGATGGAAAACTTGCACTGGAACAGTAATATGATAATGAAAAAAGTCTGTGTTTCTTTTTTGTTGTTTTATAGCCTTTCTTTTATTTTTAGCCTGGAACGCATTGTGTCTCTTTCTCCGGCAGGTACTGAAATTCTTTATGCTATTGGAGCTGGAAATAAGATTGTTGCCAGAACTGATTTTTGTGATTACCCGGCAGAAGTAAAGGCTGTGCCTTCTTGTGGTGGGTTTGATGGAAAAGCTTTGAGTCTTGAAACAATAATTTCTTACAAACCTGATTTTGTTTTTGGCTCAAAGGGCATGCATGATTTTATGGAACCCGCTCTTTCAAGGCTTGGAATAGAACTGTACCTTTCTGAAACAGATTCTATTCTGGCAATTTATAAAGAGATTATATACCTGGGAAATAAAACCAGTTGTTCGGAGCAGGCATTAAGGCTTGTAGCAGAGCTTTCGGAGGGCTTTGAAAAAATTAGAAAAGCATCGGAAAATAAAGCTCCTTTAAAAGTATATTGGGAAACCTGGAACGCACCTTATATGAGTGTAGGGGGAACATCCTTTATAAATGAGGTTATTGAAATTGCAGGCGGTAAAAATATCTTTTCATTTTTGACACAGTCTTATCCAATGGTAAGCGAAGAGTCTGTTCTTGCAGGAAAGCCTGATGTAATAATAATTCAGTCGGATTCACCGGTAACCGTAGAAGATGTTTTAGGACGAAAAGTCTGGAAAAGAATCCCTGCTGTAAAAAATAGAAAAGTTTATAAAGTGCCGTCTGATGTGGTTTCAAGACCTGGTCCCAGACTTTTAGAAGCCTGTGAACTTTTAGCATCACTTTTGGAATAGAATGAAAAATAAGGTAAAAGAATTTTTAGGAATATTTTGTCTCATTTTAATTCTTGGTATTTCTTTTTTTATCAGCCTTATTTTTGGTGCAGAAAAATCTGACTCTTTTATTATTTTGGAATTAAGACTTCCGCGTTCTTTTTTGGTTTTATTAGCAGGAAGCCTTCTGGCAGCTTCAGGCTCTGTGTTTCAGATGTTTTTTAGAAACCCTTTGGCTGAGCCGGGACTTTTAGGAATCTCATCGGGGGCAACACTAGGAGCTGTAATTTCTGCATCTTTAGGGAGCATTTCTTTTTGTGGCGGATATTTTTCTACCGTAAATCTTTTTGCATTTTTAGGGGCTTTTTTAAGCGGATTGATTCTTGTTCTTATCTCTTCGGTAACGGGGAAAAAAGTTTCGTCAGTAGTTCTTCTTTTGTGTGGAACGGCTTTAGGGACTTTGTATTCATCAATATCATCTGCTTTTCTTTTAATGCATAATAAAGAATTGTACGGTATTTTTACTTGGCTTTTAGGAAGTTTTAACGGGCGCGGATTTGATGAATTAAAATTTGTTCTTGTACCGGGGGCTGTAAGCTTTGTGCTTATGTTATTTATTTCAAACACTCTGGATCTTTTGAACGGCGGAGAAGAAAATGCCGGCTTCCTTGGCGTGAACGTAAAATTACTAAGAGTGATGGTCATTCTTTCCGGCAGTCTTGCTGTTTCTGTTGCCGTATGTGCCGGGGGAACAATCAGTTTTGTTGGGCTTGTTGCTCCACACATTATGAGGAAACTTTTTTCACCTAAAAGCAGAATTCTAATTATTTCGTCTGCATTAGGTGGGGCTATTCTTCTTCTTATTTCTGATACTTTATGCCGTGTTGTAGTGAGGCCTGGTGAACTGCCTTCCGGAATTATTACATCACTTATTGGAGTTCCGTTTTTCCTGACTCTTATTTTTAAAAAAAGGAGAGTGGAATAATGGAAAAACTTTGTCTTAATAATTTTTCGTTTTCTTATGATAATAAAAAAAATAATCCTGTACTTTCAGGAATTTCTGTTGAAATAAAGAAAGGGGATTTTGTCTGTCTTTGCGGTCCAAATGGAGCTGGAAAATCAACTTTGTTAAAATCGCTTTCAGATGCGTCCGGAATAACAAATGCTAAAGAAAGAGCAAAAAGAATTTCTTTCCTTGTTCAGAATGAATCGGCACTTTGGGACTACTCTGTTTTTGAATCTGTTCTTTCGGGAAGATTCTGCCACACGGGAGCGTTGGGAAATTTTTCTAAAAAAGATTATGAGAAAGTGGAAGAGGTCATCAAAGAGTTTGGACTTGAATCAATTAAAGAAAAATCCGTGCATGAAATATCTGGGGGAGAATTTCAAAAGGTTCGTTTAGCCAGAAGTTTTGTGCAGGGCTCAGATTTTCTCCTTTTGGATGAGCCTTTGTCTTCTTTGGATTTTACTGCAGCAAAAAACTTTATGAGCCTTTTAAAAGAAAAATGCAAAAAATCAGATAAGGCTGTTATTCTTTCAATACATGATATAAATACGGCCTGTGCCTTTGCAGATAAAATAATCCTGCTTGGTAAATGCAGAGAAAGAAAGCAGCTTTTCTTTGTGGGTAATGTAAATCAGGTAATGACTTCCAAAAATCTTTCCCTTGTATATGAAAGCACAGTTCAAATTTTTGCCCATCCTTTGCTTGGTGTTCCTCAAGTATAGCAGTTATAAAAAAAATCTATATCTGTAGATAAAAACAAACGAATAGAAAATGCCCTTTTATTTTGTTATACTCGTACTATGAGCAAAACGATTTTTTCAATGGAAGTTTTTCCACCTAAAAAAAGCATGAATATTCAGACTGTATATGACACATTGGATGAACTGAAAGACCTTCATCCTGATTTTATAAGTGTTACATACGGAGCAGGCGGGTCTGCAAATTGTGAAAATACTTTAGATATTGCTAACAGAATAAATAAAGTCTGCGCAGTAGAAAGTGTTGTCCATATGCCGGGGTTTAATATGACAAAAGACCAGGCAGGTTCTGTTCTTACACAGTTTAAGAATGCCGGTGTAAAGAATATTCTTGCGTTGCGAGGAGACCGTGTAGAAGGGGTAGAACCTGGAAATGATTTTATCCAGGCAGATCAGCTTATTAAGTTTATAAAGGATTTTGATAAAGATAATCAGTTTAAAATTTATGCTGCCTGTTATCCCGAACTTCACCCGGAATCAAGTGATATTTATCAGGATATAAAAGCATTGAAATCAAAAGAAGATTCCGGGGCCTCTCATTTTCTTTCCCAACTGTTTTTTGATAATGAAAAATTTTACAGATTTGTAGAAAGGGCAAGGCTTGCAGGAGTTACTTCTCCTTTAGAAGCTGGTATTATGCCAGTAACAAATAAAAAATCTGTGGAACGAATGGTAAGTATGACAAATGCAGAACTTCCTAAAAAGTTTATAAAAATGATGGACCGCTTTGGAGATTCTCCTGAAGCAATACGTGACGCAGGAATTGCATATGCTGTAGACCAGATTGTTGATTTAGTTACAAATGGAGTTGAAGGGATTCACCTTTATACAATGAATAATTCTTTTGTTGCAAAAAGAATTAATGAGGCTGTAAGAAGTCTGTTCAGTTAAGGAATATTCTTAAGTTTATGTCTCAATTTTTCTTTTTGCAGAACACAGAAGTTCCGGTCTCTAAAAAAGAAGTTATAAGATATTTGGGGTACAGAGCTAAACATCAGCCAGATGAAACAGTAAACGGGATTATTGATTCCTGCATAAAAGAAATGCATGCTATTATCCGACCAGCTCTTGTGTATGAAGAGTTTGATGTTTTGGTGGACGGGGGCACTTGTCTTGTGGATGGAAACGAAATTAAATCCTCGTTTCTTGCAAAAAACTTTAAGGATTGCAACAGGGTAATTATGTTTGCTTCTACCATTGGTAGCGAAGTGGATAAACTTATTCGTGTTACAAATTATTCTGATACAGCAAAGGCTTGTGTACTTCAGGCAACGGGTGCTATGTTCATTGAAGAGTTTGTAAATCTATTTAATAAAAAAATAGAGGATGAAAAAAAAGCACTTGGATATAAAATACATCCCCGTTATAGTCCCGGGTATGGAGACCTGTCTTTAGAAACACAAAAATTATTTTTTGCATTATTAAATTGCAGCAAAATTGGGTTAAGCCTTATGGATACTTTAATTATGGCACCTGAAAAATCTGTAACAGCATTTATAGCGGTTGAGGGAAAATAGAAATGAAAAAGTTGAATGATATTTTAGGAAAGCAGTTTTTGTTTTTGGATGGGGGAACAGGTTCAGTTCTTCAGGCTCAGGGGCTAAAACCCGGTGAACTTCCTGAGCGCTGGAATGTTGAACACCCGGAAAAGATTACAGCCCTGCATTATAACTATTTTGCAGCCGGTTCAAATATTGTTTGTACAAATACCTTTGGGGCTTATGACTCTAAATTTTCTGATGAAGAATTACAGCAGATTATTCCTGCAGCTGTAAAAAACGCAGCAAAAGCCAGAAATATTTTTTTAAAAGAGCTTACCGAAACAGAAAAAGAAAATCATCCCTGTTATATTGCTTATGATGTGGGACCATGTGGAAAACTTTTAAAACCGATGGGCGATTTAGATTTTGAAGACGCTGTAACCCTTTTTAAGAAGTCAATTAAAATCGCTTTAAGATGCAAAGTAGATGCAGTAATCATCGAAACAATGAATGATGCTTACGAAACAAAGGCTGCAGTTATTGCCGCTAAAGAAGCTATGGAAGAGGAACATAAAAACTTACCAATCCTTGTAACAAATGTATATGATAAATCTTCAAGACTTCTAACAGGTGCTACCCCTGAAGTTATGGTTTCATTATTGGAGGGGCTTGGTGTTTCGGCTTTAGGGCTTAACTGTGGATTAGGTCCGGAAGATTTAACAGACGCTGTTTCACGACTTATTGCCGTTTCTTCTATTCCTTTAATTGTAAAACCGAATGCGGGACTTCCTCAGGTTGTGGGAGGAAAAACTGTATATAATGTTGCACCAAATCAGTTTGCCTTACAGATGAAAAAGTTTGCAAAGGAAGGCGCTCTTATATTTGGCGGATGTTGTGGGACAACTCCTGCTCATATTTCTAAACTATGTTCGCAAATAAAAACCATAAAACCTCTACCTCTTTTTGAAAAAAATATAACTGTGGTTTCATCTTATACAAAGGCTGTAAGAATTGGGGTTGGAGAAAAACCTGTTATTATTGGAGAACGCATTAATCCAACCGGAAAGAAAAAATTTAAAGAAGCTCTGCGTAATAATGATATTCCATACATCATTCAGCAGGGACTGGAACAGGTAAATGCTGGAAGTAATATTCTGGATGTTAATGTTGGGCTTCCTGAAATTGATGAAAAACAAATGATGGTTCGTGTTGTTAGTGAACTACAAAGTGTTTCTGATATCCCGCTTCAGATAGATACTTCGTCTGCCCAAGTGATGGAAGCTGCACTTCGCCGATATAACGGAAAGGCTTTGATAAATTCTGTAAATGGAAAACGCGAAGTAATGGATGCAGTTTTTCCTTTAGTTAAGAAGTATGGTGGAGTTGTTGTTGCTCTTACTTTGGATGAGAGTGGTATTCCTGCAACTTCAAAAGGGCGTTTAGCTATTGTAAATAAAATTCTAAAAAGGGCAGATTATTACGGAATTGAAAAGAAAAACATTCTTATAGATGCGCTTACAATGTCTGTAAGTTCAGATACAAATGCAGCCCGTGCTACTCTTGAAACAGTAAAAGCTGTTACAAACATGGGACTTGGTACAGTGCTTGGAGTATCAAATATTTCCTTTGGTCTTCCAAACCGAGAATTTGTTACATCTTCTTTTTTTACACTTGCTATGGAAAACGGGCTTACTTCTGCAATTATAAACCCTTTGGCATTAGAGATAAAAAAGGCATATCATTCTTTCTGTCTGCTTAAAGGGTTTGATAAGGATTGTCTGGACTATATACAGTTTGCTCAAAACATTATTCCAGAAGATCTTCCAAAAGTTGACGGTAAAAATGTTACAGCACTAAAAGCTGAAGAAGAAAATTTGAATGGACAGAACTTAAGTGCTCTTTCAGTGGCGGTGGTAAAAGGTCTTAAGGATGAAGCCGCTCGTATTACAACTGAGCTTTTAAAGAATGAAGAAGCTGTAACCATAATAAACGAAAAATTGATTCCGGGACTTGATGTTGTTGGTAAAGGATTTGAAAAAAAGACAGTATTTCTGCCTCAACTCCTTATGGCAGCAGAAGCGGCAAAATCTGCTTTTGAAGTAATTAAAGAGTACCTTTCTAAAACAGGAAAAAAGGGGAAACCAAAAGGGAAGATCGTTTTGGCTACTGTTCACGGCGATATTCATGATATAGGGAAAAATATTGTAAAAGTTCTTTTGGAAAATTACGATTTTGAAGTAATTGATCTTGGTAAAGATGTCCCGGCAGAAAAAGTTGTTGAAGCTGTTATAAAAAATAACGTAAAACTTGCGGGGCTCTCAGCTCTTATGACAACAACAGTACCGGCGATGAAAGAAACCATTGAACTTTTAAAACAGAAAGCTCCGGAGTGTAAAACTGTAGTAGGAGGAGCTGTCCTTACGCAGGAATATGCAGATATGATTGGTGCGGATAAGTATGCAAAAGATGCTTTGGATACTGTTCACTACGCACAGAGTATATTTGGTGCTTAATTTGTTTTGGAGGAGGGCAGTGCTTTGAGCATTGCTCTTTTTATTTCTTCAAGAGTGTACATAGCATTCAGACCATTTTTTAGAGACGATTTAAGCATGCTTTTCCCGTCCAAATAATCAACTGCATTTTGAATCATGTTAGAAAAATATCCTGTCTTTGTGGGAAATTTAATATCTTTCATTTCTGTTAGAGAATAAAAGCCGGAATAAAGTTTGGATTCTTCACGCAAATAAACTTTAGCAAACCCGTTCCCAATTTTAATACGTCCTTCAGTTCCTCTTATATCAATTTCAAATCCGAAGTATTTACTTCTTCCAGAAAATTCCATAGTAATTTGGGAGCATTCAGGACAAGAAAAATGAGCCGATACATTTCTTATTATATTTTTATCGCCTTTATCTATGTGAATGCCAGAAATTACTGGATTTGAAAGAATACATTCTTTAGGTTTTCCGCCATTTTCAGGAGTTTTTTCTAAAAGAAACTGGATAATATCTACCAGGTGGGTGCCGTCATGCAATAAACTGTATTCGCCGTTGTCTTCGTCTTTGGAAGAATATACTTTCATCCCTGATGATAAAACAGCATGAATGCTTTGCAAATCACCTATTAATTTCATGTAGCTTTTTGCAAGGTTGTAATCAGTTGCAAACCGTCTTTCATGATTTACCATTACAGGAACATTGTATTTTACCGATTCGTCTACAATTTTCATTGCCTGTTCAATATTCAAAGCAACTGGTTTTTCAAGAATCACCAGGGAAGGTTTTGAACGGATAATCTGGATAGCTGTTTCCATGTGTGCATCTTCATTTACTGCTATTATAAAAATATCAGGTTTTGTATTTGCTAAAAGTCTGGAAAGGTCTGTGAATATTTCTGTTTTAGGGTTATATTTGTGCCATTGATTTAAAATGTTTTCATCTTTATCACAGCCGGCTATGAATCGTATTCTTTTATTCTTTTTTACAGCCATTGTGTGGCTTGCAGGCTGTTCTCTTTTTTTATCAAACCCAAGTGTAAAACCAATTCTTCCGGTTCCCACCAAAGCTGCAGTGTAAATGTGTTTTTTCATATATTTATTATCGGCATATGTGAGTGGTTTTGTGCAAAAAAAATCCCGAAACCTTTTTACAAGAATCGGGATTCAGTAAAAGCTTTGTGTGTAAATAGAATTAATTATCCTTTGAAGTTAAGAGCTGAAACTACAGCTGCAATACCTGCACGTCCAACATTTGAAGATTTACCGACTCCCCAAACCTGGCGTCCATCTTCTACTGTAATCTGAACATAGGCCATAGCTTTTGTGTTAGAACCTTCTCCAATTGAATGTTCGTGGAAAGAAGTGATATTAAAGGCTGGACACGGAGTTTGTTTCATTGCAGTAACGAAAGCATCCAAAGGACCGTTTCCATTTGCTGCAATGGCGTGACGTTTTCCTTCCCATTCAACGGTTGCCATGAGGGCTACTTGTTCCTGGTCTTCTTCAAGTCCCCGTTCTCCTTCTATATGACGTTCAGAGATTTCTAAAACATTGAGCGGTGACTTTGTTTTAAGCCAGGTTTTTTCGAATGTGTCGTAAACTTCTTCAGGTAAAAGTTCGCGCTGGGCTCCGTCTGCAACCGCTTGAACTACTGCACCGATTGAAGGATGCATTGATTTTGGAGCCATAATACCATAATTTTTTTCCAGAATATATGCAGCTCCACCTTTTCCGCTCTGACTGTTTATGCGGATAATACCCTCATACTGGCGTCCAATATCATGAGGATCTATCGGAAGATACGTAACATCCCAAGGATCGTTTTCTTTCATTTTTGTTCTGGCAGCTAAAGCTTTTCGGATTGCATCCTGATGACTTCCTGAGAATGCAGTGAAAACCAGTTCTCCGGCGTATGGCGAACGTGGGTGAATTTCCATACCTGTTACTCTAGTGTAGACTTCGGCAATGCGGTCTATGTGAGTAAAGTCCAATTCCGGGTCTACTCCTTGAGTAAACATATTTAAGGCTACAGTTACAATATCAAGATTTCCGGTTCTTTCACCGTTTCCAAAAAGGCATCCTTCAACACGGTCTGCTCCTGCTAAAAGTCCAAGTTCGCATTGGGCAACGCCTTCTCCGCGGTCATTGTGGTTGTGAAGAGATATTATGCAGTTTTCGCGGTCAGAAATATTCTGACAGAAATATTCAATCTGGTCTGCAAATTGATTTGGTAGTGCACATTCAACCGTTGTAGGCAAATTCAGAATGATTTTATTTTCTGCACTTGTACCCCAGGCTGCTTTAACCGCTTCACAGACTTCCAGTGCATAATCAATTTCTGTAGTTGAAAAACTTTCTGGTGAATATTCCAGAGTGATTTTAAGGTCACCGGCTTCTTTTATGCAGTCTTTTACACATTTAATTCCGTCAATAGCAATTTGTTTTATTTCTTCCTTTGATTTGTTGAAAGTATATTTTCTTTGAGATGGAGACGTAGAATTATACATATGGAAGATGGCATGTTTTAGTCCTTTAAGAGATTCAAAAGTTCTTTTTACAAGATGTTCTCGAGCCTGACATAAAACCTGCAGAGTAACATCTTCCGGAACATGATTTTCTTCAATAAGACGTCGCATAAAGTTGAATTCTGTATCTGATGCAGAAGGAAATCCTACTTCAATCTGTTTAAATCCCAATTTTACCAATAGATCAAAGAATTCAAGTTTCTGCTCAACACTCATAGGATTAATAAGTGCCTGGTTTCCATCACGAAGGTCTACAGAGCACCATAATGGTGCTTTAGTAATTACTTTGTCCGGCCATGTACGATTCTTAATTCCAACTGGTTCAAATGCTTTGTACTTTCCGTTTGGATTCATTTTTTTGCCTCCTAAAAAAAAAGACCTGTCATTTGCGACAGGTCTTGTTATTTTCTAATTTTATATAGAATACACTACTACCAATCGCAAACTGCAAAGCGAGAAGACTTAAGTAGAAGTAGGAGTAATGTTTTCATATTTAAACTATCCTTTATTTTGATTCGATTGTCAAGGCATCAAAAAAGTCTTTTAGTTCTTTGTTGAAAGTATCTGTAGTTATTTTGAGTTCTTTCAGGAAGCTGTTGTCATCTATTGTTCCCAAAATAGAATTCATTTCATCTACAGAATTGTATACCATTTGTCTGTAGTAATCGGTGTAATCTTTTTCGCGGGATAGATAAGAAGATTTGTACATTTCTGAGGATATAATAGTAACGTCCTCTATAATGTTGCTGTATACGTCTTCAGAGAATTCTTCTGCCGGGCGCGAATACAATTGTTCCAAAAGGTAGATGGAATAGCGTACTTTGTAAAGTTCATAGGATTCCTGACATTTGTCATAAAACTGGTGTACCTTTTCCCATGAGTCAATTTCTCCATTCTTAATTTTTGAAAACAGCTCCAGACGTTTTTCACAAGGGATGATTTGACCGCCGGCATTTTCCCATTCGGTGTATAATGGAATTTGCCTGATTTTATTCCAAAGTTCTTTGGTCAGCTTTGAAATCTTTTCATGCTTGAAATAATCCAAAAGTGTTTTTGTAGCAAAATATTTCAATACTTTTCGGTACATTTTATAAGCCCTTACAGGCTTAAAAATTGTAGCTCCGTATTTTTTCTGGCATATATTGTCTCTAAGTGTGTAGGTTGCATTTTCATTGTGATGCATATAATCCTTTGCTGCCTGATACATTTCTTCCTGAGTTTTTGCCTTTGATGCTCGAATAGAATCAAGTTCAGGAAGAATTCGTGCAGTAAGAGAAACAAGCCGCTTTATTGCTTCAAGAACTTCCTGCATTGTATCCGGCGCAAAAGGATCGGTTTCAATGTGCTGGATTTTTATATGGCGTTTGTCACGTTTTATAAATTTTGTTTTGTTTCTGGCAATGGCAAACATATCGTACATAAACCAGAAGGCGGGAATAATGTGAACGCTTTGGTCTCCATCTGAGCCAGGAGCCAGAAGCGCAAAAGGATATGGAATATCAAGTTCGTGCTGATAACTTCCTTTACTGGCCAAAACAAAACTTGCAAATTTGGAATTATGTTTGAAGTCTGAACAGAGTCCCGGCCAGAATCCGCGTTTTGCAAAAATTTCTCCATCAGGGCTGCGTGAGTTATGGTTACTTCCAACTGTAGCTCCGGAAGCAATATTACTCTGTCCCTGGCACGTTGTTGCAATAAGAAATGATGAATTATGGTGCTGCTCATGAAATGGGAAAATCAGATTGTTAAGAATTTCACAGCAGGAAACAGTAGAGTTATCTCCCAAAACTGAATTCAAAATTCTTACTCCATATTTAAGCTGACAGTTTCGGCCAATTACAAAGCGTACTGCAACAGCCTGATAAAAGGCGTGGGAAGCATAACCCATAATTCCATTCACCATTTCAACGCCTTCACCAATCTGACTTGGTTCATCTTCTGAAGAAAGTATTGTTATGTTTTTAAGTTTTAGGGCGCCTTTTATATATGCGTTTTCTCCAATCTTTACATCTTTAATGATACTGGAGTTTTTAATTACTGTATCGCTACCAACGTATCCAAAAGTGTTTCGTTTACCGTCATTGTATTTTTCTGTCATTCGCTTGAAGGCATCCAGAATTTCTGGATCTTCACGATAATGAGACCAAAGATAAGCATCTGCCGGAATCATGTTTTCAAAAGCAAGAACAGCACGTCCTTCGTTTTCGTTTCCCACACCAATCCAAACACGATGATTTTCTGGTTCCCCATCCTTTAAAATTCCATTTCCGAATTTTGCATGATTTGTACAGCAGATTTCCTGAATATTAAATAGAATGACCCGGTCTCCAAATCGGTAATTATCCAGATATGCAACATTTTTAATGCTTACATCGTTTCCGGTAACTACATCTCTAAGGGAAGAGTTATAGATTCCTGTTTCCAGTATAAGGTCGTGATACTGGAGTTTTGCTTTTTTTAATCTTCCCAGAATGATGAAGCCTTCAAAATAGGAATCATGAATTAGATTTGGATTGAAATTACCCGGTTCATTGTCTACAAAGAAATTTCCCCATGATTCGTCAGTGTTTTTATTCCGGTTATTTTTTAAAATGTTTATTTCATCCGCTGTAAGACGGCGTTTTCCAATTGTCAGTTCTGAAGCTGGTTCACAAGGTGATTCAGACTGATCCAAATAAGTTACTTTGGTCATAAGATTATATTAATAGAAGAAATTACTTATTGCAATTAAAGGAGTTGATTTAAATAATACTTAAGATTATTATTATTGTTACAGTGCCTAGTGGCAATGGTGCCGGGGCTGTGCACATCAAGAAATCTTTTCACATTACGGTTTTATGCCGCATGTCTTTTGCTCAAAGGCGAGCAGTTCAGGACAATGAAATCATCTTAGAATTTATCCTGACAAATTATCATCAATATCGTATTTTAAGTTTCTTTTTTAGAAAAGGAATAAAAAATAGGGACAGACTTTGTGTCAAGGCGGTTTAAAGCGTTGCTTTATAAGACTGCCAGTTCCGTAAACAATAATTTTTTATAAGGGGTAACCTATGAAAAGTACTTACGTTCAGAGCGTATGGG
>JABUUX010000272.1 GCA_021442965.1 Treponema sp. | reverse complement strand
CGTATGAGAAATCTTCTAAAAAAATCAGGAGTGAGCAAATCTGTAAAACTTGCCATAGATTACATCAACGCACATCTTTATATGCCCCTGAATCTTCCGGAAATTGCAAAAGCCGCAAACTCAAACGCAACATATCTTTCAACACTCTTCAAACAGCAGACTGGTATTTCCATTTCCAGTTATATACAGAAACAGCGAATAGAAACTGCAAAAAATCTTCTGGCTTTTTCAGATCAGAGTTATGAAGAAATAAGCAACTATTTGTTTTTCAGTTCTCAGTCCTACTTTATTTCAGTTTTCAAAAAATACACAGGTACTACTCCAAACGAATTCAGAAAAACTCATTACGGAAAAAAATGGGAGTAATTCCCTTAAGAAGAATTACTCCCTCAATAAAGTAATAAACTATAGAGTTCTATAGATATTTCATTAGTTCATCACGAATGCAGTCGTAGTGCTCACCTTCAAGTCCAAAGTTTTTTCCTTTGTAATTCCAAGCCGCACGACCGATTCCGTGTTTTTTAAGAACAGAGTTTATGTCTTTATACCACTTCAAAGTAGACTCTGCATCCGCCAAATCAATTACACCGTATTCACCGCAATACAGCAGTACATTTCTTTCTTCAGAAATTTTCAAAGCCTGGGCAAACTTTTCTTCAAACTGTTTTTCTGAAGATATTCCATGCGGCCACGGCATCTTCATTTTTTCATAAGCAGGTTTTGCCCCGTCAATATCAGAAGAATCAAAATCAAACGGATACTTAAGTCTGTATTCCAACGGCATGGCTTCGACCCAGCCTGCCCCCTGGTGAGTAAAACACATAGGATCATAACTGTGGAAAGTGTAATAAACTTTATCGTCAGGAGGAGTGATTAAATCTTTTACAGCATCCGGACTGTTATTCCAATACCCACCAAGGAGAATCTGGACGTCAGGTGCAATGCATCTGATATTTTTTATTGTTTTTTCGGCAAGCTTCATCCAGCCTTCATTGAACCGAGGTTCTGTCACTTCGTTTAAAAGTTCAAAAGTAACATTCGGTCCAATTTTTCCATATCTGGCTGCCATGAGCACCCATAAATCAATAAACTTTTTTTCGCATTCAGGATTTCCGAACAATCCCGATTCAAGTTCCCCCTTATCAAAAGAAAATCCTGAAGCTTTGTGTAAATCCAAAATAATATTCAGTCCAACTTCTTTACACCACTGAACAGCATTATCCAGATATTCAAAGCCTTCCTGCATAAAAGTTCCGTCAGACTTTTGAACAAGATTGTAGTCAAATGGAAGACGAACGTGATCACATCCCCAAGATTTTATTTTTTTTATATCTTCAAGGGTGATAAAAGAATCAAAATGCTCTTTTTTATAATCACACTGACTGAGCCAGCCCCCAAGATTTACACCTTTTACGTAGCCTTCCCAAATTTTCATAAAAACTCCAATTTCTTTAGGTTTACGCGTTTAACATAGCATAAGAATTTTTTACAGAATATTATTATTTTTGGATATATGACAATTATTTTTGTTTTTATAAACGTTTATGTAAATCATTTTTTAGGATATAATTTTGCCAATGGAAAGAAATAAAAGAAAATTTACCAGTGACAAAACAACAAATCGGATAGAAAGAAGTTCCGAAAGAATTTCTCAATTCAAACAGCCGGCCTCTACGGGGACTGTAATTTTACGTAAACAACTTTTTGACAAATCTTTTATCCCTTCAGATGCGATTTCTATTTTGGAAGAGTTTGACTCTATTGTTCAGAGTGTAAGACCATTAAACAGCCGCCAGCTTCAGCAGCTTCCTGGAAATATAAAAGAATTTTCCCATCAACTTACAGATGAACGCTCTACCAGAAGACTTGGCTACATGAACGAATCCATTCAACTTTCGGTTTACACCAGATATTATTTGTGGTGGAACCTTGTCCGTCAGACAAGACTTTTTGCAAATCTGGATTCCGACTGTTTTCCTGAAAACGACTGCATTTGTCTGGATGTTGGAAGCGGACCGTTAACGGTAGTTACAGCCCTGTGGCTTTCACGCCCCGAACTGAGAGAAAAAAAACTTACCTGGTATGTTATGGATGTTTCTCAGAATTCACTTAAAGTTGGAGAAGATATTTTCCTTGCTGTAGCTGCAAAAACTAAATGTGAACCATGGAAAATTATCCGTGTTAAGGGAAGTTTTGGAACACACGTTAATCAAAAGGCTGCTTTCATTACCTGTGCTAATGCTATGAATGAAATGGAACAGACTTCAGATATGCCGCCTGAGTACAAAGCAAAAAAACTTTACGAAACACTAAAAAACTATTCTGAAAAAGATGCAAAATATCTTATGATAGAACCCGGAGTTCCAAAATCTTCAAGGCTTCTTTGCCTTTTTAGAGAAAGATTCTTAAAAGATGGATTTAATATAAAAAGTCCTTGCACGCATAGCGGTGAATGTCCTATGAACGGATTCAAAGCATTTACAGGGAGCCAGAATAAATGGTGCAACTTTGCGTTTTCTACAGAAAATGCACCAAGAAAACTCCTTAAACTTTCTGATATGGCAAAACTTCCAAAAGACCGTGCCGTTTTAAGTTTTATGTCTGCTGTTCCCCAAAATACAAATTCCGTCTCTGAAGAATATTTAAAACTTCGCATTGCGTCTGACGGATTTAAACTTCCATTCCACAGAAAAGGATTTTACGCCTGTTCAGAACTTGGGCTTATACTGATTTCTGTTCTGGAGGATTCAAGAATTACTTCGGGAGATTTACTTGAAATAAAACTGAATGTAAAAGTTGAAGAACTGCCCGTTGATGAAAAATCAGGGGCAAAGAAAATTGTACTGTAAAAAAAAGCCGGTTCTTACAGAAGTTTCCTTCGGTAAAAACCGGCTTTTAGTTTTAAATGCAATCTCTAAAGAATGAAATACCCTAGTCTTTTTTGCTCATAACCCAGCCAATGATAGCTACAATTACACCTGCAAGGAAAAGATAGAATCCAACGTGTGGTGTAAGATGAATACCTTTTGCTAATCCCTTTGCAAGTTTTCTACCTGCATCACTACCAGGAATATTTGTTAAAAATAAAATTGTAAATGTACCGGCTGCTGCAATTGCACAGATAAGGCGAAGAAGACCTGTAATCTTTCCAATCTTAATAAAACAGAAAACGATTCCCGCTATAACAGCAGACATAATCACGAAAGCACAAATAATTGTAAATACTTTTGGATTTGAAGATTTACAATTATTGATGAACATTCCCCAGATTGATACACCGTCATGCTTACCGATAATTTTTACATAATACAATGGCAAAAAACAACCTACTGCTGCTACTGCCATACCAATTAAATACAATAATGGAACTGCCATTCCCTTTTTCTTTCCCATAGTTCACTCCTTCTTGGAAAAATCTCTAATATCTCCAAGTATACTCTGAGTATGGGAATACGTCAAATTCTATTTGATTTTAAAAACGGACTCACTATTCACTATTCACTATTCAATCTTCACTATTACTTAAACTCTTCACCCCAGTTTTTGCAGATAAGTTGAACTGCACGGCGGCCTGTGTAAACTGCAATTGGAAGTCCACCCGGCATCATTATGCGCTGACCGCAAAAATAAACACCCTTTATGCTGCATTCCTGAGGATAATTGTACTGTTTCCCTTTTGTATTCCATACGCTCATCCAGCTGCCTTCGTAACTGGAACAGTATCTTTCATAAGTACATGGTGTTGCTACATCCAGTGCTTCAACATTTCCTTTTAACTCTGGAATAAATTCTGCAAGACGTTCAATAAATTCTTTTCCCAAAGCCATTTTCTTTTCTTTGTATGTGCCGTCTGCTTTTGCAGCTTTCCAATACGGATAACTTTCACCAAGAAGCAGACAGGTAATTGAAGTACAACCTTCAGGTGAATGATCCTTATATTTTGCGTAATTGTTTATTCTAAGTTCATTATAAACCGTTCCGCAAACTTCCCAAGGTTCTTTTAGGGGGAAAACACATGAATATGGAAGATGCGAAAGATTTGCTTTTATGCCCAGACAAAAGAAAATATTCTGTTCAGTAATAACCCGCTTTTTCATTTTTTCAATCCATTTATCTTTTGGCTTTTCATCAAATAGTTTTTCAACTGCACTTCTGGCATCTTGAGTTACAATAACTGCATCAGCGGGAATAAACTTATCCTTTGTCTGAACTCCGATTGTCTTACCGTTTTCAACTACCACTTTTTTTACCTGAATATGATATTCAAGTTTTCCACCCTGATGAATATATTCGTCAACCATATTCTGAGCCATACGGATAGAGCCACCATCTGGGTATCCGCAATCCCCACTGGCAAAAGCTGCCATAGCATAAATAAAGGAAATGGCATTGTAGCGGTCACCAATTACGCACATAAGAATATGACGAATATTTTCATTTTTAAATTTATTTACATAATCAACATAACTGAGTTTTGAAAGTGCATTATATCTGAGTCCTGCCGGAGCCATTTTAATAAATTCACCAATCCCTGACTTCAAATGATTTTTTGTCTTGAGCCCTGGAACTTCGTTTACAGGAAGGTGAACATTTTTAAAATATTTAATATCACGGCAAAGACGCTTTATCATTTTTGCATCTTCCGGTGCAAAAGCCATAAGTTCAGATTTTAGTTTTTCTACATCACGCCAAAGGTGCAGTTCCTTATCTCCATCGATTAATGTGTAATAAGGATCCCGGTTTTCTACAGGATTATTTTCTTTTAGAGCACCTGTTTCTTTCCAGATTGTATTCAGTTTTAATTTTTCTGAGCTGCCTGTAAGCCAGTGCATGCCGCCTTCAAAAAAATATCCCTTCCGGCTCCATCCTGTAGAAAGTCCGCCAAAAGTTGTGTGCTGTTCTAAAATTAAAGTATCAAAACCGGAACGTGCTGCATACACTCCGGCAGAAAGGCCTGAAATGCCGGCACCAATAATTACTACTTTCTTTTTTTCACCCATTTTAATTTTCCTTTCAATTTTTTTATTTCTAAAGTCAGAATTATTTTTTCATCATTTCATAAAAAATCACCGAAGCAGCCTGTGCCACGTTCAGCGACTCAACCAAAGGTTCCTTAAAACCTTCTTCTTTTCCTGAAAACGGAATAATCACCAGTTCATCACAAAGTTTTTCTACTTCGCGTGAAATACCATGTTCTTCGTTTCCCAGTATAAGTAACACAGGCTTTCCGTCACAAGATTTTCTGATTTCACTAACCTCTTTTTTTGCTTTAAGAGAAGTTCCAACCCTGCACATTTTTCCCTTTAATGCAGATAGTAATTTTTCGGGGGAAGCTACAGTATAAATATTCACGTACTCCATTCCGCCTTCGGCAACTCTGTAAGAACTTGTGGTAATAAAAGTCTGACCTTCATCCATAGGGATTACTATATTTTTTATTCCAAAAAAAACAGCAGATCTTACAATTGCTCCAAAATTGTTTGCATTACCGATATGGTCTAAAAGAACTGCATCTTCGTTGTTTTCTACCCACGAGCCGATAATATCAGTATCAATCTGGGGCAGTTCCGGAAACTCAATCATTGCAACAACACCCTGGTGGTGAACAGTGCCGGCAAGTTTTTCAAGTTCACGTTCATCCTTTACCTGATTATAAGGTCTTTTATTTTTTGCCAGTGTCTTGCAAAGTCCCCCAAATAAAGGTGCCACCTTTTCAGAAAAATAAAGGCGCTGAATTTTGTCATTATGTTTTTTTTCAAGTTTTTTTACTGCCGCCATTCCGCAAACAGCAAGTTCATTTCTCTGTTTATTTTTCATACTACATCACCATTATACTGATTATTGTATAAATTATCAGTGAAATTAATATCTCCAGCGACAGTACTGAAGATGTTAACTCCACAGTTTCTTTTTCGGTTGCATACATTGAAAGTAAAAAAGAAGAAGGAACAAAAAAATAAATCAGGAGTGATTTTTTTAAAATCAGATTCAATCCTATCGTTTTGTAAATAATGGAAAGAACTGTTACACAAAGCACAACCTGAACCGCATACCTTAATCCTGCAAGCTTCAAACCTTTCTTAAGAACGTTCCAGTCAAAAACAAGTCCTGAACCTATGCATAATAGAATCATTGGAGACATAGGCTGAATAAAAAAATCTGTTACTTTTTTATATAAACCGGCACATGAAGAATTATCTATTTTTTCTCCTAAGCCAAATGCAACACCAATAAAACCAAGCACAACCGCAATATTCACAGGATTTGTACATATAGAAAATACTACTTCTTTTTTACTCATCCTTTGACCCGAAAGCATTTTTAATCCTGTTGCCATTATTGTAAAAACAAACACTCCCGAAAAAATATCCATACTGACAATGTAGTAAAGATTTTCTTTTCCAACGGCTATAGAAATTAGTGCCCATGCAAAAAGTCCGCCTTCATAAGTGGTCATAGCATAAGGAACATAGCCCCGAATTTTTTCATCAAACATTGGGCGGAACAAAAAACCAATTCCAAAAGCCGCAAAAAGCATAAAAATTTCTAGCCCGATTAACAGAACTGAATCTTTGGAATATGTTCCATGAATAAGACAATCAAAAGCCATAACAGGCAGGAACACATTACAACAAAGTTTTTTTATTACACTGATTCCTGCCTCTTGCAAAAGGCCAATTCTTTTTAAAAGATACCCAAGTGTAATCAGTAAAAATACTGGCAGAATTGTTTCGACTATTATCATTTTGATTTCCTTAAAAGTATGATAAAGAAATAAATAAAAAAAAGGAATGACAAATTATTTAATAGCATAGAATCCAATCTAATTCAGTACTATCTTTCATTTTCTTTTTCTTTTATTATTGATGTATGCTTACTTCCCTTGCATACATTTTTATAGTCGGTCTTTCAATGGCCGGTATCTGTCACAAAATCAAACTGCCACGCATTATCGGGATGCTTGCTACAGGTATAGTTCTGGGACCTTTTGTCTTAAATCTTTTAGATCCCACTATTTTAAACATTTCTTCTGAGCTCCGAAAAATAGCACTGGTGATAATACTTATTAAAGCTGGGCTTTCACTAAATATTTCCGATTTAAGAAAAGTTGGACGCCCTGCTATCCTTATGTCTTTCCTTCCTGCCTGCTTTGAGATTGCAGGATTCGCAATTTTTGGTCCTAAACTTTTGAACATTACCTTAAAAGAATCTCTCATTATGGGTTCTATTCTGGGGGCTGTTAGTCCAGCGGTTGTTGTTCCTAAAATGGTTCAGCTTATGGAAAACAAATGGGGAACAAATAAATCTGTTCCTCAAATGATTCTGGCAGGAGCTTCACTTGATGATGTATTTGTAATTGTTCTTTTTCAAACTTTTGTGAACATAGAAGCAGGAGGCACTGCCCGTGTTATGGACTTTGTAAATATTCCGGTTTCTATTATTTTAGGCATTACTTTGGGAATTTGTGTTGGTCTGCTTCTTGCTTTAATTTTTGAGATTTTTTACCAGCGTCAAAATAAAATACGAAACACAACAAAAATGATAATAATTCTTTCAGTTGCATTTCTGCTAATGGCTTATGAAAATATTTTAAAACCTTGGGTTGCAGTTTCCGGGCTTCTTGCTGTTATGAGTATGGCATGTGCCTTCAGTGCAAAAAGTACTGAAGGTGTAGGAAAAAATCTTTCACAAAAATTTGGAAAATTATGGATTTGTGCTGAAGTAATTCTTTTTGTAATGGTTGGAGCTGCCGTAGATATCCGTTATACCATTTTAGCCGGTCCTTTAGTAATAGCCATGATTTTTATTTCTCTTGTTTTTCGCTCCATAGGTGTAATGTTGTGTATGATAAAGACTCCATTGAATATGAAAGAAAGGATTTTTTGTGTCATTGCATATCTTCCCAAGGCCACAGTTCAGGCAGCAATTGGTTCCATTCCACTTAGTATGGGTCTGAGCTGCGGAAACATGGCTCTGTCTCTTGCAGTTACATCTATTGTGATTACAGCCCCGTTAGGAGCCTTTGGAATGGAACTGACTTACAAAAAACTTTTAAGTTGTGATGAAAATCTTATAACTACATAAGATTCCAAAAAGCTTTCAGAAGCCAAAACCCTAAAACGCTAAACTCTTTTTACAAAAATTACAAAGCATCAAACCGGATTTTTCTTGGGGTTGGAAGGTTTTCAAATTTAATAAGGAAAGCTCCGTCTTCTTCACAAATTTCCAGAATCTGCCCTTTTCCAAGAATTGCATGAGTTATTGTATCTCCCACCACAAGAGAAGAAGTTTTTTCACGGCTCTCCAGAATTCTGTCAAAAGAATCAATAAAGCTTTTTGCAGATCTTGTAAACTGATCAGAAAGGGGCGTTTCATAATCCAAACATTTTCTGTCTATATCAAAAATAAACCGGCTGGGATACCTTACACTTCCGTCCAGATTTTTTCCTTCATTATCTGAAATATAAAGAGATTTTTCGGCTCTGGTAACAGCAACAAAACAAAGCCTTCTTTCTTCTTCCATTGCGGCTAAACTTTTTACTTTTCGTGAAGGAAAGATTCCTTCATTCATCCCGGCTAAAAATACATGCGGAAATTCCAATCCTTTAGCTGTGTGAACGGTCATTAGTTTTACAGCATCACCTGCACCCCCGGCATCCAGTGCCCCCAAAAGGGATGCGTGCGCCAGAAAATATTCAGCGGGACATTCTTCGCCGCAGGAAATTTCAAACTCGTAAACTGCCTGTTTCAGTTCCGCCAGATTATCAAGCCGGGTCTGACTGCCTTCAGTTCTAAGCATTTTTTCATATCCGCTTTCATTAATTATGTGGCTTAAAACTTCACTTGCCGGAGTTTCTCTGAGCTCTGCATAAAATTTATTCACAAGACTTATAAATTGTTCTGCCTGAGTTCCTTTTAAAATTTCATCCTTGGAGTCTGCCATATCACATAAGGCTTGAAACAATGTACACTGATTTTCTTCTGCCTTTTTTTCAAGAGCCTCCATTCGAGTTTTGCCGATATTTCTTCTGGGTTTATTCACAATACGACGGAAACTCAGATCATCTTTAAAAATACACATTCTAAGATAACTCAAGGCATCCTTTACCTCTTCTCTGTCAAAAAAAGAAATACCCGAAAACATCGTATAGGGAATATCATTTTTAGAAAGTGCGTCTTCCAATGACCTGGAAACATAATGGGCTCTGTATAAAATAGCACAGTCTGAATATTTAATACCGCTTTCGTGAAGATTCATTAATTTTTTACAAATATTTTCTGCTTCATCTTCCTGCTTCTTCCAGTGTGAATACAGGGGAACCATAAAATTTTTACGCGTCACTGAATGAAGATTTTTTTCCATTCTGTTCTTATTTTTTTTAATCAGCGAATTTGCAACATCAATTATGGCAGGGGTTGAACGGTAATTTTCGTTCATCATAATTGTTTTTGTTCCCTCAAATTTTTTATCAAAATCCAATAGATAGCGTATATTTGCCCCGCGCCAGGTATAAATAGTCTGGTCAGGATCCCCTACTACAAAAAGATTTTTATGATATGCCACCAATGCTTCCATTAGTCTGTACTGAATATCATCTATATCCTGAAATTCATCAATCATAACGTATTCCAGTCTTCCCTGCCATTTTTTACGAACGTCTTCATTTGTTTCAAAAACATGAAGAACAAAAACTATAAGATCGTTGTAATCCAGGGCAAAAGTTTTCTTTTTCTGATATAAATATCCGTAAAATATAATATCATCTACACTTTGAGCTCTGTCATATTTTTCTTTTATGGATTCAAGAGGCAGAGTTATCATGTCTTTGTAATAATCCCTTTCCTTTTGAGTCTTTCGAATTTCAAACATATCACGGGCATCACCAAAAGTTTTATCACGCAATGTTAGTCCGCGCTCGTCATAAATAATCTGAAGCATCTGGTCTATATCCGGATTGTCCAAAACAACAAATGATTTTGGATATCCCACTGCCCACGAATCTTCCTGAAGAACGTTTACACAAAAACTGTGGAAAGTTGAAATATAACCTGTATCATTTCCTCCGGTAATTTTTCTGATTCTGGTACGCATTTCAGCTGCAGCCTTATTAGTAAATGTTACACAAAGAATATGCGAAGGGAGAATTCCAATCCCATTTACCAGATAAGCAAATCTGTGAGAAAGCGCTTTTGTTTTTCCTGAACCGGCACCAGCAATTACACGAACATAACCTTCTGTTGTAGTTACGGCTTCACGCTGAGCTTCATTCAGTCCGTCCAGAATCTGTGTCATATTAATTTCCTTTTATTTAAGTTCTTCTTCAGAATGTATTTCTGACTGTTCTCCAGGAATGCGGGTTTCATTAGCATACAGCCAGCGGGTAATTTGAAGAACAAAACGCATCTGCGTATCCTTTACAAAAAAATAAAAATTTTTTTCATTTGCAGAAACAGAAAGCGCCGTATTACTCATAGAAGAAATTGCCGTAAGCTCACCTATAGGAATTATTACATCTCCCTTTTTCCCGTGAAAAATGAATCGGGTATTTGTAATAATAATATCTCCTGCATTATCTTTGGTTTCTGCAGGACAGGCAAAAATGATTGTTTCTCCAGATAGAGGCATAAACTTTGTATAATGAACTGAAGGAAACTCAAAATGTTCCGGAACAGGTATTGTGTACAGACTTGTATCCACATAAGGATTATCTTTGGGCTTGATTTTTTTAAATTTTAAATTTCTTAAAACAACAATAACCGCAATTAAAATAAGGAAAATAAAAAAATATGTAAACCGGCTTTTTTTTACTTTCTGAACAAAGGAGGATGGAGAATCAGATGTAACATTCTTAGAAGAATTTGAATTCTTCCCAGAACCTGAGCGTGCCTTTTTATTCTTATTCTCTTTGATTTTTCCTCCGCCTCCGGAACCACCTCCGTCGCTTTCTATTCCAAAATCAGGCATATTGCTGTTACCACCGGAAGAACTGGAACCTGATAAAGCCAGAAACAAAACAATAATCAGAATATACAAAAGAGCAAAAACACCGGTCAGGATTATCTTAATCTTTTTTGACCAGCCGCTTTTAATCCACATCAAAACAAGTCCTACAGGTGAAAGAACAACCGAAATAAGACAGGCTATAATAATGATTTCAAACAATGAAAACTTTTCAACTTTTTCTGCATTTCCCATAACATTGATTATACATTGAATATCAAATAAAATCAGAAATATGAAACTTGCAGGCGAAATTCTTATTCTTATTCTTATGATTTTAACTAACGGGCGTGTGTTTTCTTTAAAAAAATCCCGAACAGATCCTTTAGTTGTTCTGGCACCCCTAAGTTTTCTGCTGTCTTCGCTTATGCTTTTTGCATTCAGTGTAGATTCATTTTCCATTGCAATTTTCTTACTTTCTATTCTTGTAGTACTTTCTAACTTCCATGCACTTTTCAGATACACTTCTCACCTGGTAATCGACCGATATTCTGTTCTAATGAAAGTATGGGCTGTATTTACTGTTTTAATTTCAGTTCTTCTTTTAGCAGGAATATTATTCTTCAGGCCTGTAAATGTTTCAAACTCAAAACTTGGAATAACAGAAACTAAAGAAAACTTAAGCGGGTCCTTTGCTTCAGGGTTTTCGACTACAGAAAACTTTGAATTATGCAATGCGTATCTTTCCGAGTTTACTACCTGCCCGGGACTCAGTTACAGAAGTAACGTTATTATTTTTATGCCCGATAAACGCTGTGACACCGAAGGCTACAAACCATATATTCAGTATCTTTCTAAAGCAGGGTTTACTGTATGCTCCTGCGATTTTTACACAAATGACGGAAAGTGGATTCACTCCATCGAGGATACGCGAATGCTCCGTCCATTTGGATTAAAAATCCGAAGTTTTATAAATACGAATGATTTTTTAAGCCGAAGAGAATTTTACACTTATAACTATACAAAAGAATTTGAAGCCCTATTAAATATCCTTCCCGAACGCTATGGAAAGGACTGCAAATATTTTTTAGTTACCGATGACCTGGCTTTTACTGCTGCGGAAGATATCCGAAAAAAATATCCTGATATGATTACAGGAACTTTCAATATATCTTCTGTAAAAGAATTTAAAACAAGCGGGTATGGTTTTGCAGAACAGACAAATCCTCTGCTTGCATATATTCTTCATCATAGTCGCGATAAATCTCTTACAGCTGTAATAAATACCGTAGAACAGACTTCCCGTGAAATAAAAAAAGCCTGGAACATAAAAGGAAACTGAAATGACTTTAAATGAACTTGAAAGATATTTTGACAATTTTCTAAAACCTGAAAACTATAACTCAGACCCGTCCATGAACGGACTTCAAATTCAGAACTCTGACCCCGAATCAAAACCGATAAAAAAAATAGCTTTTGCGGTAGATGCCTGTGAAGAAACTGCCCTTTCCGCTGTAAATAATGGTTGCGATGCTCTCTTTGTTCATCACGGACTTTTTTGGGGGCATAGTGAAAAAATTACAGGCTCCTTTTACAAACGTATTTCAGCTTTTTTAAAAAACGACCTGGCACTTTTTGCATACCACATCCCGCTTGATGCAAATAATCCTTACGGAAATAATTTTGGCCTTGCCCGTCGGCTTAATCTTCAAAATCAGGAAGCTTTTGGATTCTGGCGCGGAATGAGTCTTGGAGTCAAAGGAACATTAACTTCTCCTTTACCTTTGGAAGAACTTGCAAAAAAAATTCTTAGAAACGGAAAACTTCCAAATACCGTTTTGAATTTTGGAAAGCCGCTAATTTCTACTGTAGGAATAATTTCGGGCGGTGCTTCAGAAGATGTAGAAGCCGCCGTCAAAGAAGGTCTGGACTGCTACATTACCGGAGAATTCGCACACGAACAATATCACTACGCAAAAGAAAACTGCATTAATGTTATAGGTGGCGGTCACTACGAAACAGAAACCGTGGGCGTAAGTCTTGTTATGGAAAAAGTAAAGAACGAACTTGGCATAGAAACTGTTTTTATAGAAAGTGAAACAGGTCTTTAATCTTTTTTTGTATTTTCCATCAGCACAAAAAAATAACTGGTAATATCCTCATCTACTCCCGAAATTTCATAAGAATTTGTATGGGAAAGAATTCTGACCTTTGTGTTTTCATTACAGAATCTGCTCATCACAAACATACCCGGTCTGTTATCGCAACCCAAAACAAAATAATTTTCTTTTACAGGATTTTTGAAAAATTGTTCAGACCTCTCATCCTTTTCTTTTGTCTGTTCTATATTTCCGTGATGTGCAAAATCCGAAGAAATAAGCAGAAAATTTTTTTTACCTTTTTTGTCTGCAAAAAGCGGCATAACAGCTTCGTAAAGTTTTTGTGCATCAGGCTGAACTAACGGCGGCTCACCCTGAACAGCCACAACCACTGCATCTGCTTTTGGAAAATATTTATTTATGTACGGCATAAGAGTAGAAGCCCCGTGTTCAATTACAAAAACCTGATTATCATATTCCACGCCCAGATTTTTTCGCACTGTTTCAGATTTTTGTTTATTCGAAGAAACACACTTTTTGTTATCCAGCTTCCAGACATAATCTGCCACAGACCAGTCTTTTGTTGAAAGCCCAAAATGTGACGGGCAGATTATTACAAAAGTTTCTACATCTCTTGTTTTGGAAAGTTCCTCAAAAAATCCGTCTATATATTTTCCTGCCAAATCGTGATGACTTACAATTCCACCCCAGCAGTTTGTGTTTTCCTTTCTGCAGCCTGCAAAAAAGAAAACACAAATTAAAAGCAAATTTATTATTTTCCTGCCGGAATTACACATGATTTTTCCCAGAACGGCATATAATCTTCAAGAGATTCATTATCCTTGTAAACCTTCTTTTTCCACATAGCGTCAGTCATACGGTCATTCATAGAATGATAAAATTCGTAATAACTTGGAATAAATCCTACTGCAATACGCTTCCCGGCTTTATCATTAAGTGGAACATATAATTTATAAGGACGACCTACCCCTACTTCCAGGCACAATCCGGATTCTGCATTTGTAAAGACATCTGCAATACAAGCCATCTTAACAGAATCTTTATCTGCTATACCGTAGCTATCTTCATGGCAACGAGTAATATCGCCTAAGGCTCTTGGAACAGTTCGAATCCAACTGTTTTCATCCTCGGTAATTTTTTCATCACTAATTTCTTTACGACAGATTTGAAGTGCTTTTAAATAAATTTCTGACATACGTGAAAGATCGGTATCTGTTTCTTCATCAAGAAGATTGTATTTATCGAACACTTCTACAAGATTAGCAATGCTTGTAAGACTGGTTTTCCAGAAAGTTTCGTCAGGTTCAATATAATTTACAGGAGGTTTAATTTCTCGGCTTCTATAAGTTGGATCCAAATCTCCGTCTCCACCCCGTTCTGCATAATTCTGTTTAACATAAAGAATTGTATCATGTCTTAGTTCCGCCCAAGTTGAGTGGCTTGAAATAAGAGACTTAATATTCCACATAGGAGATTCAGTAAAATAAAAGCCTGAGCCCTGTTCAAAATTAGCCTGTGCTTTTACCTGAGCCAAAATATTGTTGTAATAATTTTTTGTCCAAAAGTTTGAATCATAGGCATCGTATTCCGCCTGAAGACTATCCAAAGTATTTTTTAATTTTATACCGCCTTTAAATCCGTCTTCATCAGGCTCCAGATAGTCAGTAATAGAAAGATAATAATCTGCACTGTTAGAACCGAACACCTTCATAATATCAAGACCTCGTACAAAATTTCTTTCGTACAAATAAGGTGCACAAACCTGCTGGTGGATATTTGAGTCATAAGTAAACCTTTGCCCAAAAAGTCTCCAACCCATAGGAGGTTTTATATTTTCCTTATTATCAATTTCAGAAGGTCCTCTAAATACTGAATTAGAACTGATTGCAGGAGGTCTGAGTTTTTCGTGACAGATTTTTACAAATTCTGAAAGTTGATTTTTATCAGAAGCCCAAGAACTAAAATCTGTTACGTTCTGATTTTTCCACAAAGGAAGAACTTCATAAAAACTTAAATCATCACTGTCTCCTATAAGCTGTGTTATAGGATCAAAAAGATTTGCCCACTCTTCATAAAGATTCGGATTCTTGTGAACAGTATTTACAATAGCCATTGCTACAGGTTCCATTACAGCACAGTCTAAGTCTGTTTCAGGGTTGATGTCAGACTTTGCAATTGTAAAGTGAATACGACCGAACCACATTTCTGCCATAAAATATGACTGAAGAACTCCGTTTTTATCGTAATGCCCTCTAGGCCGGTACTGAGAAAAATCTTCTTCAATTCCAAAAATTTCTGACTTACTGCCATTTGCATTTTTTACTTTGTTATAATCAGCCAGTACTTTTTCAGAATATTCAGAAAGAATCTCCTGTTCATTTGTAACAGATACATAAACAGTTTCATGCGGCCACCCGTCCATAGTTTCTTTTACAGGAGCCAGACGCAGAATCAGTTCCGGTACCTGAAAATAGCTTACAGCCAGTTCTTTAATATCTTCCGGAATATCAGAATCTTTTTTTAGAGCATCTATAAAATGAGCACACAATTCTTTTAAACGGGGAGCAAAATAATTTTCTTCTGTATATGAAAGCAGGCGGTCAAAGAACAGATGTTGTGTATGCGATGCCAGATCCGTTGTAATAAACATTGGTGTGTATTTATCGACATAAGAATAGTTATCTACTATATCGTCATAACTTATATAAATTTCTTCTGTTTCCTGCATGGCAAGCCGATTCTGACTTAATCCCTTTTGTACCATTGGGGTTAAAGGTTTAAGGCCTTCCAAAGCATGAAAAGACTCAAAAGCTCCGTCAGTTAAAAGGCTTTCAGAAAAAATTCTGTTTTCATTTTTATCGGTAGAAAGTGTGCAGTAAGAAGAGCTGCCGTATCTTTTGTAAACTAAATCTGAACCAAAAACAAAACCTGTTTTTCCGTTGTATTCAACTCTGTAAAAGTAATGATAGTTGTCATCAATATAAAAATAACCGTACTGCCCGTAATAAGTTGAGCGGTCTGCATTTCTAATTGATGAGTCTGTGCCCGCAGGTTTTAAAATTGTTCCCAAAGGGATTTTTTCATACCCGCTCGTATCTTCATTTATAAGAACAGCATGGTCGCTGCTTACAGTTCCCGGAAAATCAGGATTTTCAAAACTAAATGCTTCTGCCGGATACAAAACACAAAGGTCACTTCCTACAACATATGAAATATCTGTATCTGAATAATCCTCCCCGGTAAGAGGTTTAAATTCAAAAGCCTCGGACAGATATTTTTCATGCTCCTTTGCAGAAACTCTTGGAGCCATAATGTCCATATCTTTCAGATTTGTATATTCTGGGGAAGAAAGCATTTTTTTAACGCTTTTTGTCACACTTACCTGTTCAAGCATATTCTCAATCTCTTGAACAGAAACTTCCTGTGACATCACAGTTTCCGTTTTGTTATCTTTCTTTGAACATGAAGTTACAAGAACAAAAGTTACAGCAATAATTACAGAAAACAATTTTTTCATTTATTCTCTCCTTTGTTAGCGGAGCACCAAGGACGGTACCTATCGCATCCTGCACATTTTTTATTAAGTTTTTATTTTAATTTATCGCTATTTATGACATATTTCTAGTAATGTAAAAATCTTTTCAGCTTCTTATTTTTATTTTTCGAGCAAGGTAAATAAAAGGCGTGTCCAGAATACTTGTAAAAACATAAATCAAATAGCAGGCACCTGTAATTGAAATTAAAGTTTTTATATCGTACCCCGGCAGCCCTAAAAATGCTCCAAAGTTAAAAATCACAATATTAACAAACTGAGAAACAAGGGTTGAAAAATTATTTCTTACCCAAAGAAACCTTTCCCTGTTCCCGCATTTTTTTTCTGTAAATTTCCACCAGGCGTGATAAAGCTTTACATCTAAAAGTTCAGAAACCGCATATCCTAACAGACTTGCCGTAAGCATCCTTGGCGTATTAGAAAATAATGTTTTAATCGATTCAAAAGCCCAATCATTTTCAGACGGAGTGTAGAGCCTCCACAAAAATGAAAATCCAATAAATACCACAGAAGTAAAAATTCCCACCCACACCGCTTTGGACGCATCTTTTTCTCCATGCCGCTCAGAAAGAATATCTGTTGCCAGATAGCTGGATGCAAAAAGCGTATTACCAAGAGTCTGTTCCATACCAAAAGCGTTTACAAGTACAGTAACTTCAATATTTGCAAGAATAGTACAAATAGGAATCCAGACAAAAAGTCCCATCTTACCAAATAACTTATAAGCTGCCAGCATCAAAGAATATGATGCCACCAGAGAAATAAAGAGAAGAATTTCATTAGGCATTTTGATTACCTCAAAAAAAAGAATTGACCTGGTTTTGATAAGGCAGGAAGGACTTCGAACTGCCAGGCTCAACAAGTTTTGTTGTAAACCTAAATTATATACTATTAGATTTTTTAGCCTTACTCAACCTGATTTATGCTTTAAACAAAAATAAAAAAGGCTCTCACAAGGAGAGCCATAAAAACAAAATCAATATCCGTCACTCATTTCACGGTTTGCATCTTTCTTACACAGTTCATCGTAAACAAGCGACCTTTTTCTTAAATCTTCCTTCAGTTCTTTTGGGAACGGCATATTACGCCAGAAAATTCCGCGAACATCCTTATCCAAACGCTGTACTCCGGTAGATTCTTTTGTCATCCAAAGAATGTAATCCTCTATAAAATATTCTTTTACATCCCCTTTAAGTTTATTCTGCTCAAAGTGCTGGAAGTATTGTCCTGTAAGCCCTTCCTCCATCCAGTAGTAAGAAGCCTTTTCTTTTGCCACCTGCCATCTAAGGTCTGCCACAGCAGTAAGGACGGCAATCTGAAGGTCGCGCGGATACATTGGTACAACAATACGGCCTCTTGAAGTTACGCGATTATAACGGTCAAACGGTTCCCAGCAAAAACCACGATCCCCATAAGTTGGAACCAAAAGAGTATACGGAACAATACGGTTAGGAATATTTTTATGAATACGGTGGAAACATCCCGGGTCCAGTTTTTCAATCCAGCGCAAAACTTCCACAACGTTTTCGCGCACCCCGGTTCCCTTTTCTGTACAGTGGTAGAATTCTCGGGTAAAAATAGGGAACTGATTTCCCTGACGTCCTACAGTCATTTTTGCCATCTGTCGTACAGTATCAAATTCAGTGTTTACAGCTTCAGTATTATTTGAAACTACAACAGCACCGCCAGATTCCAGCTTGTTCTGAACACTGTCAAAAACGCCCTTTGCTTCCTGGAACTCGGCCAGAGCCTTTGAAAGCTCCTTATCATTTTTTGAAAGCCGGTGAAGATAATCAGTAATTTCAGAAAACAGTCTTCTTTGTGGTTCGGTATAAGACATCCTGTGAGGCTCGTAACCTAGAACACTCTGGTGTTCACAAATGGAATTGATTCTATTCTTCAATTCCTGCTCCAGCATATTTCGTTCATTTTCTTTTATATTCAGAATATTTTCAGCATTCTGAAGTTTTCCTGAGTTCTTTGACTGAAGCTGACTTAAACGCGACTGTTCTGCCGCTGAAAGTTCATCTGCACTCATATTTTTGGAATGAACAGGTTTTGCTTCATCAGTCATAGAATTATTCATTCTGTTCGATGCAATTTCTTTAAACCATTCATCAACATAAAGAACAGGTTCATTAACTTCGTTATTGATTTTTACCTTGCTGAAAAAATCTTTCTGCTCCGGTCGGAACAACGATGGCAGAAGAACTCCGTAGCGCATAAGCATTTTTTTTGGCAGCGGCAAATTTGGATCCGTCATTTTACCTGCCATACCACGTAAAAACTCCCAATAAGAAGTTACAATCTGCTGGCGGTAAACAGTACGGTCTTTGGGATCCTTACAGGTAAGATATTTTGAAAGCACCTGATGCACGCGCGGTGCCGACTGATTTTCATTTGAAAGAGCAACTTTATAATAATTCGGATCATTGAAAGTATCCGCAGGTTCATCCAAAAAAGGTTTTTCAATAGGTGCAAAACATGTAAGACTAAGATCAACTTCATGAATGGAACGTCCGGCCGAAACTCTTTCTTCGTAACTTTCCTTTGCTTTAAGTTTAAGTTCTGCGGCCTTCATATCATATCGTGTTTCTGTCTGAGCTCCCGCTTTCTGTTTAATCAAAAGTTCAGCAATTTCAGGGTCAAGTTCATCACTCATTGTTTACTCCAAAATCAATCGTATTAGTATCAAATTATACCACAAAATTTTTAGTTATGTGAAAAATTCTCCATATATTTTTTTAGGACCTGCGCCGGCAAGCCGGCTTTCCGGCCAAACGCACTTCGCGGACTAGCCGCCGCTCATACCTCACTTTGTTCGGTACTGCTTTACAGGTGCTAATGTCCGGGGTAAGCCTTTAGGGCATCTCTAAAAATCCAGATTTGAGATGCCTTCGAGTTTTGCGCCTTGAAATTACAAGACGCAAAACATCGCATTTTCAAGGTTGTCTCTAAAAATTGCAATTTTTAGAGACTCCATTTATTCGTGAAGCGTAACTTCACCGCTTGAAAGTTCTTTTTCTTCACCGTTTTCCAAACGCACAATAAGATGTGCATTTTCTGTAACGCCCGTAACCAAAGCCTTATATTGTCCTTCTTCATTTTCTATTAAGGGTGTTACAGTTACAGTTTTTCCAGTAAGAAATGATTTTTTCCTGTACTCTTCCATAACTAAAGGGAAATTTTCCAAATTATCATAAACATTAAAAACAGAGTCCGTAATTTCCTGAACCAGTTTTACAGGTTCAAAGCCTTTAGCCGATATTAAAATGGAACCTGCCCTGTTTTGTATTTCTTTTGGAAAATTTTCTTTTGGGGTAAAAACATTTATTCCAATCCCAACCACAACAGCCCCGATTTTCTGAAGTCTTGAATCTATTTTTCCTTCGGCTAAAATCCCCGAAACCTTTTTCCCGTGGCAATAGATGTCATTTACCCATTTTATGGAAGTTTCAACTTTGTAGAGCTTTTCAAGAGCACGGCACACACAGACTGCCGCAGTAGCCGTATACACTGCGGGATTAAAACTTAACGGGGCACCATCTTTAAAAGAATAAATTAGCGAAAAATAAACTCCGCCTTCTGGAGAAAAAAAATTTCGATTCATACGACCGCGTCCCGCAGTCTGACTCTTTGCATAAATCACTTCTTTATGCAAAGAATAAAAATTCGAAGCCGCATCCAAAAGACGCATTGCTTCTGAATTTGTAGAATCAATTACATCATAAACACGGATCATTTGGAACCGAGCAGAGTAAAATTCTGAGCATCAGAACAGAAAGTAATTCCGCTTCCAGGTTTCTGAAGACTTGGAAGATTTTTAATAGCATCAACCACAGCGTCTGCCTTTTCTGCAGGAACCAGAATCAAAAGCATATCTTTTTCGGGAACAATTTCTACTCCAAAGAATTTTGCGTCACCTTCTTTTGCAGTTCCACGAGCATTCAGAACAGTACCGCCACCAGCCCCTGCCTTTCTTGCCGCTGCCATTGCGTCTTCCGCATAACCTTTATTCAAAATTACAGTAATCATCTGGTGTGTTGCTTTATCTGCCATTTTATCTTTTCCTCCGTTTTCTTCACCACATTTAATTAATCTTGAAACATCCAGCGACCACAAAACTCCAAAAGGAGATTTATGTCCCAAAGAGTAATCAGAAATGGATTGTATTACTTTTGCCTCAATTTCCTTTGCCACAAGAATAAATACCAGATCTTTTGCCTTGTTTCCAAACCCTAAAAGTGAAAGCAGGTTACTTGAAGCAGTTCCTGTCCCCAAAAGAATTGTTCCGCCCGAAGCTCCCGCTTCATTTGCGGCTTTAACAATTCCGTCTCCCGCATCTCTGGGAACAATACTTATAATCAATTTATGACTCATTCTTCAGTCCCTCCTTTTTTGCTGGTTTTGATTCTGTAAATAATTCCAAGAATCTGGATAGCAATAAGAGGAGTCATAGCTACCATAGCAATCACTCCAAATACATCACGGGAATTTCCGCTTGAAAGACTGGAAGCTCCCAGAGCAAATGAAAGTACAAATGTTGAAGTTATAGGTCCCGAAGCAACTCCGCCAGAATCAAAGGCAATTCCTGTAAAAAGGGAAGGACAAAAAATCATCAGTAAAAGTGAAATTGCGTACCCTGGAACCAGAATATATTTTATGCTGAATCCGCTTACAGCCCTCCATAAAGCAAGCCCTATGGCAACTGCAGATCCTACAGAAAGGAATACTAAAAGAGCTTTTCGGCTTATAGTTCCTCCTGAAACAGATTCTACCTGTTCAGTCAAAACCCAAACAGCAGGTTCAGCACATACAACAATAGCACCCAAGGCAAGCCCCGTACCAATCAAAAGAGCAAACCACCAGCCGCCCAGTTCAAAGGCCTTTTGTCCCAGTACAAGCCCCAGTTCTTTCCCTGCCTGCATAAACCCGCCGTTTACACCTGTAAGGAAAATAACCAGTCCTATAAAGCTGTATCCAAAACCAATTATCATACGGATAACCTGACGTGGTGACATTTTAAGAAGTGTAATCTGAAAAACACCAAACATTGCCAGAAGAGGAAGAATTGAAACCGCAGCTTCTTTTAAAACACCCGGGAGCACATTAAGAAACAAAGTAAACAGCCCTGAATCCTGCACTGCGTCCGGAATAACGGCTTCCGCTTCAGAAATAACAGAAACAGCAGAAGTCCCTTTTGACGCTGCTATAAAACTGTAACATAAAACTGCCAGAACAGGTCCCACCGAAGTAACGCCGGTAAGACCGAAACTCTGATTATCTCCCTGACGTACAGAGGAAACACCAAGTCCCAAAGCCAGTATGAAAGGAACTGTTAAAGG
>JABUUX010000031.1 GCA_021442965.1 Treponema sp. | reverse complement strand
CGCGTTCGCTTCCGTCACCCATATCCAGCGCACAGGAGGCTGGTGTCAATTTAACTTTTATTGCTTTCATAAAGTTAACTATAAACCATTTTTAGGGAAAATAAATATCATTATTTTAGAAAAAATAATCAATTTTTTTTACTTAAACAGGGTTAAAATATTAAGGACTGTTCTCAAAATGTAACCACTTCTTGAACAGTCCTTTAAATCAGACATTTTACTGCCTAGTAGGTATTAAGGGTTTTGCAGAGAGGATGATTTTGTGAATAAGCATCGCCCGCACCACGAATTACTTCTTCCATTTTTTCTGTAAGGTGTTTTGCAGCAATCGGTTCACTTAAATCTTTATACTGAGAAACATCAATTTCAGAAAGAAGCTGAAAATGATACAAAAGACGTTCTACATGATTATAACTCCACCATGGGTCATGCTTTCCAAGGCAGTACTTGTCACTTCCGCCTATAAATACCGGCTGAACATTTGCTCCAGTCTTTAGCGCAATACGAGCAGCGCCTTTTTTATAAGAATTGCGCCCATGGCGAGGGCTTCTGGTTCCTTCAGGGAAAATGATTACATTACATCCCAGTTCCAGAAGTTCCTTACAACGGGCACACATTTCGTCAAAATCTGTAGTATTTGTAATATATGCCTGACGGATTACTCCACCTACAGGAGTTTTTAAGAGACTTCCGCGAACAATACAAGTTGCTGTAGGCACAAAAGACATTATAAATACAAAGTCCAGAATTGACGGATGATTAGCAATAATTACTTTTCCTCGAAGGTTTTTCATAGCTTCCAAATCATCATTCTTAAGACGGATAACTCCGGTAACTCTCATCATGTTTATAAAAAATCTGAAAGTATGTGAAACATAACTTCTTGCTGTAATCCCGAATTTCTTTTTATCATGAATAAAAATATGAAAGAACGGAAAAACCAGCACCGCAAGAATTACTGCCCCTACCCCAAAAAATGCATAACAGAAAAGTTTCATAAAACAAAAATAGGGATAGATAAAGATATTTTTGATTTTTGGAAGATCATCATGATTATACTTTTGTTTGATTTCTTCTTTTTCAGCTTTTGATTTGGCCATATTTCTCTCTTTTTCTATAAATTAGTCGCTATTCAATTTTACATTTGCAAATATTTAAGGAACTCTACAGGAGATGATGAAACAACACTGAAATCATCAATCTCTACAGAATCATTCATTTTTTCTTTTGAAACCTTGCAGGCAAAGGCCATAGGAACATTTTCTACAGGCCGTTTGTCACCATATTCATCAGGCACAAGTTCATCGGCATAAACAAGGATTATTTCCTTTTCGGTTCCGGCCAGAACTGGAGCCACAGCAGTTTTAAAAGCATCAAGAAAATTATTTTTTGACGGGAAGATAACCGAATATCCCCCCTTTAACTTCATACAAAGAGTTGCCAAAGCAATAGGAGTATTAAAAACAGAAAGTGAAAAACTTGCCGGCAAAATTGAGCCATCCTCTATCAAAAGTTCATTTATTGTAAACTCTCTTTTGATTTCCCCTCTAAGAGATACAAACATTAGTTTTGTTTCATCTGTGAGGGATGTTTTTTCCATAATGTCATGAACAACCTGAATTGTCATTTTGGAAATCTGACTCAGCCGCCTTTTAAACAGAGGCTCCGCAAATTCCAACTTTGGAACTTCAGTTGGAACTTCGGGAACAAAAGAACAGATATCTGAAATATAAATCTTTTCCATAATTTCTTAAAAAGATTATTTCTTTTTGAATACTAAAAGTGAGTAAGCCTGTGAACCAAGATTGTGGTGTGCACAATCCAGTTTGAATCCGGCTTCTTCAATTGCATCAACCAGTTCCTGGAAACGGTACATCTTGCTGTTACCATTTGCCATACATGTAAAATACAGTGACGTTCCCATAAGAGAATATGTATTTCCTTCGAACTGCTGCTTATCCCAAAGAGGTTCCAAAACGTACACATTTGTATTTTCATTAGCTACGCCATGAACCTTCTTAAGAATTTTTGTAACCTGATGCAGGCTGAAACAGTCCAAAAACTGACTCATCCATACTGCATCAGGATTATCAGGAAGTTTTGTTGTTTCAGCAAGAATATTTGTTGCATAAGTACTGATTCTGTCTGCAAAACTTTCTTTAGCGGCGTTTTGTTCTGCAACAGCTGTCTGCCCTGGAAGGTCAACAATTGTCATATGAACATCAGGATTATACTTACAGCAAGCGATGGACCATTTAGCTGTGTTACCGCCAATATCTACGATAGTTTTTGGTTTCTTTCCAAAAACTATTGGAAGTGCTTCCGGGAAAGCAATATCTGAATAGAAATGATCAAACTCAAACCAGGATTTCTTTGAGCGGTCATCCAGTTGAGAAAGACCTTCATAAATAACTGTCCATTTATCAGAAAATTCTTTAAGTCCTTCAGGTTTTCCATTCTGAACAGATTCTTTCATTTTGAAAGCACCTTTATAACAAATATCATTACAGAAGTTGAAATTAACCCTTGTAAGATTATCATTCAAAAGGAACCAGCCAACTTTACCCAAAGTAAACTTTTCTTCTTCACTGTTTGGATTCAATTTGATAACGTACATTCCTAAAGCCATTTCACAAAGAACACCAACGCCGTATTCAGAAACATTTGTTTTTTCGGCAATTTCTTTTCTTGAAAGTCCTTCGTCACCTGCATCTTCAATAAGATTAAGCATTCCCAGCTCAATCATTGCGCGAATAGCCTGAAACGAAAGAGGTGCAAAAGCAATCTTCTGAGCTTCAAAACGGGCATCAATAGCACGAATATCATCCTTCTTGTACTTTTCAATTGAAAAACGAGCAGAATCCATTTTTTTCTCCTAATAATAAGTTTGCAACGCAAACTTAAAGATAAAAAGAGAATGCCATTTGCACAAACCTTTTTATCATGTCTCTATAAAAACTGCATCCTGTAACTCCCAGATGAGAGTCTCTATTTTAGGATGACGTATATCAGAAAAATCTATATCAAATTCTCTTTATTTTCAAGTATTGCACTTTTTTTACAATTCCAATAAGATTTAACTTAAATCTCCCTATCTATCTTTTGGGGGGATTCGACAGGTGATTTAAATTATGGATGAACTGAAATTACAGATTAAAGAAACAATCATTTCTGCTCTTCAGCTTGAAGATGTAAAACCAGAAAATATTGTAGATTCAGAACCCCTTTTTGGTGAAGGTTTGGGACTTGATTCAATAGACGCTCTGGAATTGGGCGTAGCTCTCAAGAAGAAGTTTGGTGTTAAATTTTCTTCAGAAAGCGCTGAAACAAAAAAGCATTTTGCATCGGTTGATGCATTAGCTGAATATATTTCTGCCGAAATGGCAAAATAAAAAAGTTTTTATTAGTTTTTATTAAGGAGGAAAAAGATGACTACTGATGAAATCTTTAGCAAACTCAAAACTATCCTGGTAGACGAATTCGAAATTGATGAAGCAGATGTTACTCCAGATGCTCTTCTTGGAGATGATCTTGATTTGGACTCTATCGATGCTATCGACCTTATTGTAAAAATGAAGGAATATATGCCTGCTGACAAAGGAAACGTTGACCCTTCAATTTTCAAAGAAGTTAAAACTCTGCAGGATGTAGTAAACGCTCTTGTTCCATACATGAACTAAGTTATTCTGCTGTAATTAAAATTTTAAAAAGCCGGTTCCCAAGGTACCGGCTTTCTTTTTTTGGAGCAAAAAAACCGATGAAAAAGTTTTTAAAATTTCTGGTTATTGCCATCTCAGCCATTTATCCGTTATTAATTTTTTCTTTTCTGGTTATCTGGAAAGATAAGTTTATTGATGCGAACGGAAACAACTACGGCCCGCGCATTATGTCTCTGTGTGTAATTGTCTTAGGTTTTGCTTATTTTTTCAGTTCCACAGGATTCAAAAAAGAGGCCGACGGAAAACGTCATTTTGACTGGAAACCTGTTGCCACCTCTATTCTTTTTGTTGTATGCGGAGGCTTGTGCTTTTTTACACAAAAAACTCTTTTCATTAAACTCTACCCTGTTTTTATTTGTGCCACTCTTCTTTTTATATTCGGAAGTTCACTGCTTAATCCACCGTGTCTGATTTTCCGTCTTGCCATCCTTACAGATAAATCTATTGTTGGCTCCTCTTATGAAAAACAGGTTTACCGCTATTGCAAAAAAGTGAATATTATTTGGTGTGTATTCTTCGTACTTAACGGAGGTATTGCACTGTTTACTATATTTTTAGGTAAAATATTCCCAAGCATATCAGAAGATACTGCTACAAAAATATACTCACTTTACACAAGCCTGATTTCTTATTGTCTTATTGGGCTTTTATACGCTGTTGAATTCCTAATCAGATTAAGGGTAGATAAAAAAATGATTAAAGCCTGGCCTATCACTAAATTTCACGCACGTTCCCGAAAGTCAAATCACATTATGTGTTATGAAGACAGATGGACAGAAAAAAAATACAAAACCTGGAACGATTTTCTTACAGACACCGCCAGAATGCGCGCCTACATAAATTCTAAACAGGCTGATCAATGGATTGTTCACTGTGAAGATTACTGGTACTTTCTGGTAACTTTGGTTTCACTCCTGCAATGTAAAAAACAGGTATGCCTTACACAAAATATTGCAGAAAATTTTATGAATGAAGTTCGCACCAAAGACAATGAATTCCTTACTGATCAGAAAGCCGATGAGTCTTCCAGACCTACTTATATTCCGGAATTAATAGAAAGTCTCCCTCTGCCTTCAAAAGAAGAAATTATGACTACTCCCGAAATAAAAGGTGAAGAAACAAGAATCGTTCTTTTTACATCAGGTTCAACGGGAAAACCAAAAGCAGTTCCACAACGTATGAAAGAGTTTGAAGAAGACAATGCTTTTATAATTTCTAAATTTGGGAAGGAAGTTAATTCCAGAAAACTCATAACTACAGTAAGTCAGCATCATATTTACGGATTCCTTTTTGGCATATGTCTTCCATTTACAATGGGAGTTCCGTTCCGAAGAACAAGAATAGAATTCCCTGAAGAGTTTGAAAAATTAACAGATGAAAAATATATTATCATAGCTACTCCTGCTTTCCTTAAGCGCACTGTAGAAGTAGAAAACAAACTGAATCTTAAAAAGCCGTGGATATTTACATCGGGTGGGGCTGTAAGCCCGGAACTAGCTGTTTCTACAGAAAAAGTATTCGGTTTCTGTCCGCTGGAAGTTTACGGTTCTACTGAAACTTCAGGAATTGCATATCGCCAGCAAAACAGAGACGGTGTTGTATGGACCCCTTTTGACAACGCAAAAGTATGGAAAGGAGAAGATGACTGTCTTAGAATTATTTCTCCTTACATAAAAAATCCGGAAGGTTTTGCTACTGCGGACCTGGTAGAATTTACCGGCGAAGGACAGAAATTCATTCTTAAAGGACGATCAGACTCAATAGTAAAAATTGAAGAAAAAAGAATTTCTATGACAGAAGTTGAAAACAGACTTTTGGAAACAGGTCTTATAAGTGATGTAAAAGTTGTGGCTCTAAGTAACGATGTACGCCAGTATCTGGCAGCTGTAATCGTTCTGAATGAAAAAGGTAAAGAACAGTTTAAAGAAAACGAAAAATTTGATATAAATAAGTATTTCCATAGCTTTCTTATGAAATACTTTGAAAACGTTGTACTTCCTAAGAAATGGCGCTATGTTGAAAAAATCCCTGTTGATGTTCAGGGAAAGAAGCATGTACAAGAAATAAAAGCAATGTTTGATAATTAAAATAACTAACCAGTAGGAAAAGACTATGAAAAACGAACATGATATTAAAGACGAAAAAATAGTAAAGAATGAAAACAATGAACTTGTTCTGGAATTTATTATTCCGGAAAGTTCTGACTTTTTTGACGGTCACTTCCCGGAATACAAACTGCTTCCGGCTGTTGCCCAATTTGAAGTAGTAACCCGGTTCTGCAGAAAATATTTTAAAACTCAGCGTTGGGTTCCTTCTATCCGCAGAATCAAATTTTCAGCTCCTATTCGACCGGACTCAAAAATTAAACTTGAAGCTTCATATAAGGCTGAAAAAAATACTGTTTCCTACACGCTTTCTAATGCAGGAAATGCAGAGCTTGTTTATTCCTCAGGCTCATTTACTGTAATGGCTGAATAAAATGAATAAATTCGGTTTTATTATTCCAGTATACAAACATGGTTCTACCCTTGACGGTGTTGTCTCACAACTAATCCACTACAACTATCCTATAATTGTTGTAGATGACGGAAATGACCAGATAAACAAAGATTATATTACCGAAACTGATAAAAAATTTGATTTAGTACATCTGGTTACCAGGTCTAAAAACGGCGGAAAAGGTCGTGCCATGACTGACGGAATTCTAAAAGCTCACGAACTGGGGCTTACCCACATAATGCAGGTAGACTCAGACGGGCAGCATGATATTGCTCAATGTGATTTATTTCTTAGTGAATCAGAAAAAAATCCTGAAGCCCTTATATGTGCATATCCTGAATACGATGAATCTGTACCTAAATCCAGACTTAACGGACGTAAAATTGCAAACGGCTGGGTACACGTAGTAACACTTTCAAAAGAAATAAAAGATGCACTTATAGGATTCCGCGTATATCCGGTGGAACCTTACTATAACCTGATAATGAAACATGCAATAATCGACAGCCACATGGGCTACGATATAAATATTCTGGTTCACTACTCGTGGAAGAACATTCCGATTATTTCACATCCAGTGAAAATCCATTATCCTGAAGACGGCATTTCAACATTCCGAATGGTTCGTGATAACGGACACATAGCTCTCACTTATACAAGGCTTTGTCTTGGAATGATTATCAGACTCCCTGTTCTTTTGGCCAGAAAATTGAAAAATAAGACATCCGTAAAGGCATGAAAAGAAAACGACAAAAAGAATCTGACCTTCACTGGTCTGAACAAAAGGAAACTGTAAGCAGCAGCAGACCAATTAAATTATTACTTTCTCTTCTTAAGCATCTTCCGAATGCAGTTGTAAACTGTCTTGCCTACCCGGTTGCATTCTTTTACTATTTGTTCAGTAAACGTGGCAGACACGAATCCAGAGTATTTCAAAAAAAACTCAAAGAATTCACAAATGGTGAAGTCCCAAAAATTATTTCGCCATACAAATCGATTCTTTCCTTTTCTATTGCATTCCTGGAAAAACTTGCCGGCTGGCTTGGAAAAATTGAATACGACCAGCTGATTACTCACGATGATGACTGCCAGGAACTTATAGAAAGACTTGAACAGGGGAAAGGAGCTCTTCTGTTTACCTCTCATCTTGGAAATTCGGAACTTCTTAGAAGCCTTACATCATTTAATCGTACTGGTGTTTCTAAGGCAATTCCTGTAAATGTTCTGATGGAAATTCATGCGGCTGAAATTTTCTTTCAGACTCTTAAAGAAGTAAATCCGGGCTTTACAATGAACACTATTGATACTCATGATATTGGTCCTGAAACTATTGAACACATGCAGGAGTGCATTGACCGCGGAGAACTTGTTGTTGTTGCGGGAGACAGAACAGCAGCCACATCAAAAGAAAGATTCCTTAGAAAGAAATTTTTGGGACAGGAAGCTGATTTCCCTTATGGCGTTTATCTGATAGCAACTCTACTTGAGGCTCCGGTTTACTACATTTTTGGGCTTAGAGATAAAACTACATCAATAAACTCTAAAAATCATATGTATGTAGAACGTTCAAAAATTGATTTGAACTGTACAAGAAAAGAACGCGAAAACAAAATTAATGCTCTTTGTGATGAATTCATTTCAAAAATAGAACATTATTGCATTCAATATCCTTACCAGTGGTATAACTTTTATAACTTCTGGTTGTTATCATATGAAAAGGATTAAAAAATAAAGATAACAGACTGACAGGGAACATAAATGGAAAAAGGTCTTTATACAGTAGAAACAAAATTTAAGGTTGAATTCTATGATGTCGATTCTATGAATGTAGCTTGGCACGGAAACTATGTAAAATTTATGGAAGTTGGACGTTGTGCACTTTTAGATGAAATAGGATACGGTTATACTCAGATGGTTGAAAGCGGATATGCTTTCCCAGTAACAAGCCTGAATCTAAAATATATAAGATCTTTGCGCTTTAACGAAACAGCAACCATAAAATCTACCCTTATTGAATATGAAAACAGAATTAAAATAAAATATGAGATATACAATGCTGCAGGCGAAATTGCTACAAAAGCAGAAAGTACTCAAATGGCATTGAAGATTTCTACCTGGGAGTCAGAGTTTGTCTGTCCTAAAGTATTCACTGATAAAGTTGAAAAATTAATTGGACACAAAGGTGAATAACCTTACTTATTTTTTATTAAGGAGAACTATATGAGAATGAAAAAAACAATTTGCATCCTTTTTGCTGCTCTTTTTATTACTTCTGCATCTTTTGCAGCATCTCTTGAATCAGTTTGTGCAGGCCTTGCAAAACATCCTCACACAACTGGTGATTTTACTCAGGTAAAAACCATGAAAGCTACTGGAAGATCTCTTAAATCTTCCGGAAACTTTATTTTCAGCCTGGAAGGAATTATGTGGAAGACTGTAAAGCCTTTCCCATCAACTCTGGCTGTGAGCGAAACTCAAATTATCCAAACTGCCGCTGACGGAAGTCGTACTGTAATAGAAGCTGCGGGAAACGAAATTTTTTCAAGCATTGCAAATACATTGAAGGCGGTTTTTACAAATGACCTTACCCTTCTCCAAGAAAACTTCAACACCTTCTTTTCAGAGGAAGCTGCTGGAAAATGGACTATAAATCTGGATCCAAAAGATTCAACAATAAAATCAGTAATGAAATCACTTACTCTGAAAGGCACTGTTTCTGATATTACATCTCTTGACTCTATCACCATGACAGAAGCCTCAGAAAATACAATCACTTATTCATTTATAAACCAAAAATATCCTAAGGAGTTATCGGATGGCGAAAAAGCTTTCTTCCTGGCTGAATAACCTTTCTAACAGAAATTATCTTTTTATCTGGATAGCATTTTATGCTGTCATTGCTACATCTTTTTTGATTAACGTCGGTGTCCGAAAGGGAGAGATTGGAATAGATGCCGACCTTATGAATATGTTTCCGGCTTCCTTTGACCAGAAAGCTATCAAAAAAGCAGATGCAGAACTTACTTCAAGCAGAGCAAACAACGTTTATATTCTTGTCAAAAATGAAGACTTTAAGGAAGCAAAAAATGCTGCTGTAAAAGTATACGACCAGCTTAAAGATTCTCCAAAATTCGACACAATCACACTTTACTCTGGAATTGAATCAAGTGGAGACACTTTAGACTTTATATACAAGTATCGCTGGAATCTTTTAGATGAAGAAACGGCTGACAATATTCTGAACGGAGGTGCTGAAGCTTTTGCAGAAAATGCTTTAGCCTCTGTCTTCGGTGCTTTTACAATGACAAGTCTTGATAATCTGGATTCAGATCCGTTCATGCTTACTGAATACAATCTGAACACATACCTTTCACGTCTGCAGAATTCAGGAACAGCAATGTCTGTAAAAGACGGAGTGCTTGCTGCCCAATACGAAGGTAACTGGTATGTAATGATTTCGGCCACCCTTAGCAAAGAAGGTGCCGCTTTGGCCAGTAAATCAAATGCTGTAGTTCAAATTCACGAAGTCTGCGACCCTTTGGAAAAAGACGGAACAAGATTTGTTTACGAAGGAACACCGTTCCACAGTTATAAAAGCTCTACAGAAGCCTCTAAAGAAATTACTATCATCTCTTTAGTTTCTATGCTGGCTGTTGTAATTATCCTCTTTGGAGTTTTCAAAAACCCCGTTCCTATTGCCTGTTCTGTAGCCTCAATCTTTCTTTCCATTGCCTCGGCACTTACTGCAACACTTGCTGCCTTTGGGAAAGTTCATGTTCTGACTTTGGTTTTTGGAACTTCCCTTATCGGTTCATGTATTGACTACAGTCTTCATTACTTCATTCATTGGAAAGCAAATAAAAAACTTACAACAGGGAAAGAAATAAGAATGCAGATGCTAAAAGGCCTTTCTATGTCTCTTATTTCTACAGTTCTCTGCTTTGCAATTCTTATTCTGGCACCATACAGACTTCTAAAACAGATGTCTTTGTTCTCCATTGTTGGAATTATAAGTTCTTTCCTTACAACAATCTGTCTGTACCCTTACATTCCATTTCCAAAAGAACAGCACAGAAAAATCCGCACAATAAAAATGATGAAGACCCCTGAATGGTACAACAAGAAAAAAGTTGGTCGCTGGGTAAACACTGGTATCTTCCTTATTCCAATTGTACTTCTGGCTGTCTTCTACAAAAACATTGGCATAAAAAATGATTTGGGAAAACTTTACACAATGGAAGGTCGTGAACTGCAGGATGAAGTTGAAGCTGTAAAAGTACTGAACTACAACCCTTCGGGCTGGTACATTGTAAAGGGTAACTCAGAAAACGATGTTTTGGTAAACGAAGAAAAACTGGCAAAAGATTTAAAAGCCTATTGTGCTGCAAATAATTATTCTGACGGATACCTGGGAACAACCCTCTTTATTCCTTCTGTAGACACACAGAAAAAATCCAGAGCTGCATGTGAAAAACTTCTGGAAATTGCGGAAATACAGTATGAGTATCTGGGATTTGAACCTGAATGCGCAAACGACCTGCGAGCCTCTTTCAAAACTTCAGAAGATGATTTTATTTCAATTGAAAAAGGAAACGTTCCTGCTTCACTTCTGGAATCTATTTCTTCTGCATGGCTTGGTGAACTGGACGGTGAATATTATTCTGTTCTTCTTCCAGGTCTTACCAGTGACGATGACGGATTCAGAACTTTCTCTGAAGACGAAAATATTTTCTACATAAGTAAAATGAATGACATAAGCCGCGACCTGGACAAACTGACAAAGATGATTTTGGTTTTCTTTGCCGTTGCCTACGTTGTAATTTATATAATTCTGCGTTTCTTCTACAAAACAAAACAGGCTTTGAAAATTATTTCTATTCCTGTTCTGATTATGATAGTAGTAACCTGTGTTTTTGCCATAGCAAAAATTCATTTGGAGTTCTTCTCTATTGTGGGAATGATTCTTGTTCTGGGACTTGGGCTGGACTACATCATCTATATGATGGAAAACGAAAAACACAAAGGAAAGGAAGATTCTATTCTGGAACCTTACGCTATAATGCTTTCCTTTGTTACAACCGTTATTTCATTCGGTGCTTTAGCCTTAAGTTCTTTTAAACCTGTTCACTTGATTGGACTTTCAATCTTTACAGGATTAATTACTGCATACCTTAGTTCTGTTTTCTATGACAGAAGCTAAATAAAAAAAACTAGACCCGCATACCATGCGGGTTTATTATATTAGTAAGGATAGATTTTATTATGAGTACATCAAACAAATTTACTACAGTTCGTATTATTGCAGCTCCAGTTGTTTTTCTAATCTACTTTGTTCCAATCTGGCTACAGAACTTTGGTTTGGATTCAACACTTTGTGATTCAGTTGCAAAATATTCTGCTTTTATTCTTATTCCTTTTCTGATTTTTGCAGAAATTACAGATGCTTTGGACGGTCACTATGCCCGCAAACACAACGAAGTTTCTGACTTTGGAAAAGTGTTTGATCCTTTTGCTGATGTTATTCTTCACATCTCCACTTTCTGCTGTCTTATGTTTTCTTACAAATCTGAACTAAGATTTATGCCTCCTGTAATTTTTGTTTTCATTCTTTACCGTGAAATTACTATGACGTTCCTTCGTATGGTTGCGGCTATGAGAGGTACTGCTATTGCAGCAAGAAAAGGCGGAAAATTAAAAACTGTTTTCTATGTTCTTTCTGCTTTCTTTGCTCTGATTCTGGAACTTCATGTTAGAGCAGGTTTTGTAATGTCTTATCCAATTTTTGCAGGACTTAGGGTTACTGCAATTTGTCTTTTCAGTGTATGTTTGATTCTAAGCTATGTTTCATTCATAGATTACCTTATTGCTTTCAAATCTGTTTTCTCTTTGGAAAAAAAGTAAAATGATTGTTTCAAAAGATAAACTTTTATGGAAAGGACGCTGTCTGGATTCGGACGGCGTCCGCTATTTTAACTGGACTGCTTCAAGCTTTGAATTTGCCTTTACAGGGAAAAAAGCAGTTTCTAAAATCATAAGCGATGTTGAAAACTGGAATCGCGAAAATTATTGCTGGCTTGGCATTTTTGTTTCTCCCCTAAACGAAGATTTCCATCAGGAAGCCGATAAGCATTTGGAGCTATGTACAAAAGAAAATGATTGCGTTCTTTTTGAAAGTGACACTGAACAAACTGTTAAAATCCGAGTTATGAAAATTACAGAAGATGCATTTGGGATGGCAGGTTTTGTATCTTTGGAAATTGACGGACAACTTGTAAACCTTTCAGAACACAAATATGACATGAAACTGGAATTTATTGGAGATTCCATTACCTGCGGTTACGGAATTGATGGTGAATGGAATAAAGACACTTTCAGAACTGAAATTGAACGTGCCGATAAAGGATACGCATACCGAACAGCTCTTAAACTGAATGCAGACTATAACATGATTTCCTGGAGTGGAATCGGTGTTATTTCAAAATACGTTGATCCTGCAGTTGAACTCCCCGATGATGACTGGACTATGCTGCGTACCTGGCCTTATACCGATAAGAGTGCGTGTTTAAGACTTAATAAAGATCCTGAAGTATGGGATTCAGAAAAATATGTTCCAGATTATGTAATCGTAAATATAGGTACAAACGATCAGAGCTATACAAGAGACAAAGAAAACCGCACTCTGTCTTTTATAAATCTTTACAGAGCCCTTATTGAAGAAGTTCACAGAAGAACTCCTTCAGCAAAAATCATCTGCTGTCTTGGTGTTATGGGACAGCTTCTTTGCCCTGCCATTGAAAAAGCAGTAGATAAATTCCAAAAGGAATTTCCTTCCGCAATGATTAAAACTCTTACTTTCCCGGTACAAGAAGAAAGCGACGGTATAGCGGCAGACTGGCACCCAAGTGCTGCAACGCACGAAAAAATGGCAGTTATGCTTTCTGATTTTATAAAGAAATTCTAAAAAAAAATCCCGGGGCTTGCTTTCCGGGATTTTTTTTGTGTTATTATTTTCCTACGCAAAAGTTTGCAAAAATACTTCCCAGAACATCATCTGGTGTTACTTCACCTGTAACAATTCCCAATGACTCCAAACAATCTTCCAAATCCTGAACAACTGCGTCCAAGGTATAATTATCCTCTGCAGAAACTAAAGCGTGTTCTACACATTCCAAAGCTTCTTCTACTGCATTTTTCTGACGTTCTGACCCAAGCCCAGCCTGTGTTCTTTCTGTAGAAAGACCTGAAGTAAGTACGGCTTTTACTTCCCTGTACAAGTCTGAAAGTCCCGTCCCTTGTTTAGCACTTATATGAACCTGTGATTTTACATAAGGAAAATTTGAAAAATCATTATCGGTACAACTCTGTTCCGAATCACTTTTATTCCATACCAGAACGACACTTTCTGTGCATTTTGAAAGAAAGGCTTTATCATCTTCTGTTATACCACACGTTGAATCTATAAGATATAAGATTACATCAGCATCAGTAGAAAGATTTTTTGTAATTTCAACTCCCTGCGCTTCAATTACATCTTCAGTTTTTCTTAGTCCTGCAGTATCAAAAAGTCGGACAGGGATTCCGTCAAAACTTGCCCACGATTCCAAAAAGTCTCGGGTTGTTCCTTCAATATCAGACACAATGGCTCGTTCTTCTTTTAAAATAGCATTAAACAGAGAAGACTTTCCGGCATTTGTACGTCCGCATAAAACCACTCTGGCTCCATCCTGATAAAGTTTTTCTCCTTTCCAGGAATCAGCCAAAGACTGAAGTCTGTCTCTGGCTTTTTTTATATCGCTGGAATCAAAGGAATCTGCTATGGTCTCTTCATCTTCCGGATATTCAATTTCAACTTCTATAGCGGCCAGAGTATCAATTATAAGTTTTTTTATAGAATCAATTTCTTCATACAATGAACCGGCAAGTCTTCCACAAGCACGCCCACGCGATGCATCTGTATGACTTTCTATTATTTCTTTTACAGCCTCGGCTTTAGTTAAATCTGTTTTGCCATTAATATATGCACGGAATGTATACTCTCCCCTTTCGGCCTGCTTGAATCCATTTTTAAGCATAAGCGAATGAACAGCTGTTACCACACTAGGTCCACCATGACAAAAAATCTCAACCATATCTTCTCCGGTAAAACTTTTAGGAGCCCGATAAACTGCACACATAACCTCGTCTATTGTATTTTCTCCATCCTTTATCCAGCCATAAACGATTGTATTTCCTGGAGCTGACAAAAGTCTCTTAGGTGATGAAAATAAACGTGATACCAGTTCAATGCAATCTTTTCCGGAAACTCGAACAATACCAAGGGCTGCAGGAGCAAGAGCTGTTGCAATTGAAGAAATAGGAACTTCAGGTGTGTATTGAGAATTATTCATGGAAAGAATATTATTATAAAATAGATATTTATGAAAGTTATAAACTTTTTTAGAATAATTTCCATTCTCCTGGCAATAGTAGGGTTAACTTTTCTGCTTCCAATAGCAGTGGCTTTTTTTTACGGTGAAACTTATGTTATACCGTCGTTTGCAGTCCCACTAATTGGAAGTATTTTATTTTTTCTTATTTTTTTTATACCCTTCAGAAAACAAAAAATAAACCTTACCACACGAAGCACATTTGTTGTTGTAGCCGGCGCTTGGGTATTTGCAAGTTTTTTTGGTGCCATTCCGCTTTATACTTCAGATTTAGGGCTTTCACTAACAGACGCTGTTTTTGAAAGTTTTTCGGGATTTTCAACCACTGGTGCTACAGTAATTAATGATGTAGAGAATCTTCCCAAAGCCATAAACCTGTGGCGCTGCATGACCCACTGGTTGGGAGGAATGGGAATTGTTACTCTTACAGTTGCACTGCTTCCACTTTTAGGAGTAGGCGGATTTCAACTGATTAAAGCTGAAACTACAGGTGTTGAAAAAGGGAAAGTTACTGCAAAAATTACAACGACTGCAAAAATTCTTTGGATTATTTACGTTTCCTTTACAGTAATTCTTTGTCTTCTTCTAAAACTCTTTGGAATGGATTTTTTTGACGCCTTATGCCATTCTTTTTCAACTTTAGGAACAGGCGGATTTTCTACAAAAAATGCCAGCATAGCGGCATTTAATTCTGTTGCAATAGACACAACATTAACAGTGTTTATGTTCCTTGGCGGAATAAATTTCAGTCTGTTTTATTTTCTTTTCTCACGAAAACCAAAAGAAATTCTTCACAATTCTGAATTCAAAGCCTATGTAGGAATATTGTTTATTATTATTCTTGCTGCAGCATTTTGCCTGCTTCCAAATTATCAGAGCTTTTTTACATCTCTAAGATTTGCAGCCTTCCAGCTAACATCCCTTATATCAACAACAGGATTTGGAACTTCAGATTTTACTTTGTGGGCAGCTCCGGCACAATTCTTCTGTTTTGCTGCATTATTTATTGGAGGATGTTCGGGTTCTACTTCTGGTGGAGTTAAAGTTGTACGCTGGGTTGTTCTTTTTAAGCAGGCCGGAAATGAAATAAAAAGATTGCTTCATCCTCACGGCATTTTTACTGTTCGACTGAACGGAAAACCAGGAAGAAAAGATGTTGTATTTAATGTGGCCGCTTTCTTCTTTACGTATCTGATTTTAGTTGCTCTTACAACATTCATTGGATGCCTTGCCAAACTGGACATTCTAAGTTCGTTTACAGGAGCTCTTTCTATGATTGGAAACGTAGGACCTGGTTTTGGAAGTTTAGGTCCTTCAAATACATACTTTGCTCTTCCTTCATTTTTAAAATGGTGGTATTGCTTTGCTATGCTGGCAGGTCGTCTTGAACTTTACACCATTATAATTTTCTTTGTTCCGGCTTATTGGAAAAAATAAGCTAAAGGCGAACAGCACCTCGGTCAAAAGTTAAATCATCACGCTCCAAAATCCGGATACAAGGTTCCGTCAGTTCCATTGTAAGTGGAAAATTTTCTTTCAAAAGAAGCTGAGTTTCTCCATCCATTTCACAGAGAATTGGATATGGATATTCTAATACAATTTTGGTTGCAGAATATGTTTTTGCAATATCGGTATTTATGTACGTACCATCAGTAAATTTTCCGCTATTCATTACCATGGGCAATACATTCAGTTTTTTTACAAAAGCAAAATTATCATTTAACGGAAACATTTTTTTTCCGGCTCCAAATGTTCTGTGTCCCGAAACTCCCAATACTACCATTTCAAATGGTTCATTTATCGTTTCTAAAAGTTTATCCTTGTTATAAACTTTTACAACAGCATTTTGAGGTGGAAACTTTTTGTTATATTTCAAGGTTGCAAAACGAACCATCATCTGATAATGGTTTCCCGGATATTTTGATTTTAATGCATTGGTCATATAACAAACAAAAGCATCAAGCCCTACGCCAGCAATATTAAAAGAAAACCAAGGAGACTTTTTATTAACATCCCCATAATCAGAGGGATTTTTCCCGGAAAGTGAAATTTGATTAAAATCAGCTTCTTCATTTACGTATACTTTAACAGCCCTTGCATTTGCAAAATGAAGACTGCTTTCAAGCATTTCAAGTGTTTCCGAAAACGAATGCCCGTCACTACCGTCATTGCCAGTTCCCAACGGAAGACGAAGTACGCAGATATAATTCATTACTGCATTTCTTTTTTCTTCTGATTCAAGTGCAGACTTAAAAAGACCGCTCTGAACTTCCAATGATGTGCCGTCTCCACCAGCTGTAATAATCATTGTTAATTTATTTTTTGAACATCTGGTAGAAATTATTTCAGGAAGAAATTCATACACCAATTTTTCTGCATGACCTGAGTATTCTGTAATAAGAAGTTCTGTTTCTAAGGAGTCTACAATAATTTGTTTTTTTTCGGCTGATAATAAAGCTGTTTCCAACTTTGATTTATTTTTTACTGACTTACTTTTCTGAGTAAACCCTCCGGCCTTTTCATTTGCTATAACAATAACCTTAAGATGTAAACCTTTAAAAACAGGATTTACTGAAAGAAGTCTGGAAATTCCCGAAGTAAGATTTTGAGGTGTAAGATATTCATTCATATCTTAATTGTCGTCCTAGAGAAGAAATCCGTCAACTGCAAGTTTTATAGATTCCCGAACATCAGAAACATTCTTCTGAGCAAGGAGCGTAATTCTAAAAATTGCTGATTCAATAAGTCCGTAAACCAATTCGTTCATAACACGTACATTCAAATCTTTAAATTCATTATTCTTTATTCCCATAATAAGAATGTGATTCAAAACGTGACGAAGTCTGATTACTCTATGCTGCACACGGTCATTTGCACTGATTCCAGACTTTTCCAGCTGAATAAGATAAATCTGCAATACATGAAAAAGTTTTCTGTTTTCTTCAATGGCATCAACCAGAACATTCAGAGTTTTTCTAAGTGCCTGTTCTGCATTATTTTCTTTATCATCCAGAATATTCTGAATAGCAAGTTCTACACCAGTAAGAAGCTGCTTGATACTCCATAAAAAAATCTCATTTTTATTCCTGAAATAAATATATAGTGTAGTTCTTGTAATACCACAACGGTCTGCAATCTTCTGAAAAGTAACATCTTCATATCCTTCATCAATAAAAACATCCAATGATTTCTGAAGAATTTCCTGTTTTCTTTTTTCATGTTCTACAACAATTGCCATACTAATATTTCCTTATGTTAGAATTTTTCAGACCCTTTATTTTGACGGTTATTCATATGTTTCAGTTTATTCTGCCGACTGCCTCTTTGCTCTTTATGTTCCAAAGGATGCCCTTCATGACGGTCTTCTCTGCGATCCCTTCCATCTTTTCTGGAAGTTTTTCCACATTTGAATTCATAAAACTTTGTATCCAGATTTCCAGCCTTTAGTGATTTGATTATATTTGCTCGATGGCCAAAACTTTCTTCAAAATATTCTGCCGCAGTTATTACACCAATTTCCCAATCAGGAAATGCAGTTTTTAAACCTGCCATTTTTTTATACAGTTCTTTTGTCTGTTCTTCATCAAGAAGACGTTCCCCGTATGGAGGATTACAGATAATAAGCCCTGCATCATAAGGAGCAGCCAAATCCATAAAATCACTTTGAATAAAATCCGGACGAGGAACATGAAAAGATTTATCAACCATGTGAAGAGCACGTCCCGCCATAACACAAGCATACTCTGCATTTTTCTTTGCACGGTTTACTGCAGCAGAATCAATGTCACTTCCGGTAACCCTCACTTCTACATCTGTACGAATCAGCTCAGCTTCTGCACGTTTTAATTCTTCTGCTCTTTTTGCATCAAAAATTGGAAGATTTTCCAAAGCAAACCTTCTGCCAAAACCAGGTGCAATATTATAAGCATAAAGAGTTGCTTCTATGGCTATAGTTCCTGAACCGCAAAACGGATCATGAAGAGGAGTTTTGCGTCTCCACATCATTTCCTGTAAAAGGATTGCAGCGGTTGTTTCACGAAGTGGAGCAATACCTCCATCAGTTCGGTATCCTCTTTTATGAAGCGGAAGTCCCGAAAGATCCAGAAGGATAAAAGCACGGTCTTCATCCATGTAAACACGAACATCCACCTGTTCTCCAGTCTCCGGCATAGAACGAATATGCCATACATCCCCAAGCTTTGAGTAAATTGCTTTTTGAATCATCCCTTGAATAGAGTGTTCAGAATTCAACCGGCTTTTATAAATTCGTACTTTATCAATTACAACTCGGGAATCTTTTTTTAGAAAATCCTGCCAGGCTACAGCGTAACAACCGTCATAAAGTTCGTCAAAATTTGATGCATTATATTCTGCCATTTGAAGATAAACACGATCCGCTGTTCTAAGACAAAGATTTGCACGGAATAAAGCATCTTCATCCCCATAAAATGTTACGCGACCGGGTCTGTTTCCGCTAAGTTTATAACCAAGATGCTTAATCTCGTTTCCAAGAATTTTTTCTGCACCAACTGCACACAGTGCTACCAGAGTATTCATAGAAACAATTTAACATTTTGACAGAAAAAGTAAAAGTGTAAGGTTATTCTAAAATATCCAGACGGAATTAATAATGAGGCGGTTTTCTGTTCGGAATGTCGCCGTCCATATTATCATAAATATCTTTTAATTTTTCAGAAAGGATTTTGTTATCGTGTTTAAGTTTTTCAATTTCTTCTGCCTGCTTTACAGCTACTTCCTGAATCTGATTTACAAAATCTTCCATGTAGGCAAGTTTGATTTCTATATTTGTAAGTCGTTCTTCCATAGTTAAGTTTCCTCTCTACTTCAAAAGATTTTTGGAAGATTTAAGTTTCCACATAAAATATTCAAACAGACTGATTCTGCTTATACGTACAGCAAGTTTGGTGTCTGAATTAAAAAAAGAAGCCAGAAGTGTTTCTTCTCCATCAATTGTAATTGAACAATCTGAAATATCACCGCACCCTAAAGGAATCTCTACAATATTTTCTTCTCTTCCAATAAGTTCTTCCCCAGTAGCTTCTAAAATTACTTTTTCCTGAATAAAAAAATGCTTTTCGCCCAAAGAATAAAATTTTCTTACTTTCCCTGTATTCTCCGATTCTGTAAGGCAAACAGAAAAACCTTCCACTGCATTTTTTGAATACGTTCTTTCTGCAGGAGCTTCAACATTTGTTATAGCAACCATTTTTATTGCGGGGAAAAGAATTAACATACATATTAAAAGCCATGTAAGAATAAACAAATAATTTGAAATCTTTTTCTGAGGTCTTTTTTCTTCAGTGTTTTCCATATTGCAATAAACCTTCTTTAGAAATGAACTATATTTTTTTTACTATTTTTTATACTTTTATTCTATCGCAAGATACTGGTTTTTTCTATTTGAAATCTGTGTTAAAGTTTAGTTATGAAGAAACCATATATTTTTTTACCTTTGATTTTATTTTTTATTTTTACAGGCTGTTACTCTGTTTTTTCTGGAGGGGCTTCGGGCCGCGTGGTAGATGCTGAAAGCACATCTACACCTAAAACCGGCATTGCCGATGTAGAAGTTTATGCGTATGTAGACAGTTCAACCCGTGATTCAGATTTTAAAAAATGGGATGGCTTAGGCAGATTCTTACCATCTTCAGATTATTACTTTCATACAACAACCGGACAGAACGGTAATTTTTCTATAAGCAAAGTCCTGTGGAAATCTTATAATTCCAAATTTGGAAAAGACGCCGATTATTCTGTCGTTTATCTGCTGTTTTACCATGAATACTATGGACTTGTAAAAGGGAGTACTCTTATAGTTTCGGATTCTACAAGCGACACAGTTTACCAGGAAATGACCAAAACAAAAAAGACCACTGTTCTAAATATGAACTTTATTGATGTGGCAAATAATACAACGGCTGCCGTTCCTGTTCAAGTAAAGATTATGGTTCCTCAAACAACAGAGGCAAATCCGAATGCAGCGCCTCAGATTTACAATGCTTCCATTACAGGAACTGGAGCAATATCTGTAGCCTACCCGCGCTACCTTAATGACACAGACAAAGCTGCAGGAAAAGAAAATAATCCGCAAATTAAAATTTACTATGAACAGAATTCTGATGAAACAACCTGGAAAGCCTGCTACAACGGAAATTCCCCATCCTTGGACTATTCTTTTCTTTCTATCCCGGAAGTAAACAAAAATATTTATGGGGATAATTTTGCAATCAGTCTATATGGAAAACGGACTAAACTATTTGTTCCGGTTGTAAGCGGAAAATGCGGAGACGACAACGGAGTTCTAGTTTCTATGAAAGCAGAACTTGATGACGGTACAAGTTTTGATTGTGGAAGTGTTACTACAGCACCAAAAACTTACGGCAACAATACCATTAATAATGGTGAATTTTCAGGACTTGGTAGCGGTTACTACTGGACAGATACCACCTATACTTCAAAAGATGTGAGTGTAACATTAAAGCTTTCGGGGAATTCAAAATCTGCTGTACAGAAAGTAGACAGCAGCAAAGAAAATCTTTACATAGTACTGAACTAAATGAATATGCAATATTTACCTGAAAAAATATTTAAATCCGGTTTTTCGTTCTTAAAAAAAACAGTAGCAGTAAGTCTTATTTTTTTTACGTCGGTTTTATCTGCCGAATCTTATACACTGGAAACTCTGACCGAAAATCTTTTAAAAAATAATCCTGACATAAGAACTGCACAAGAAGAGTACAATCGTTCTGTTTTAGACTACAAGGATGCACTTGGCGGCATGGGTCCCAAAATAGACCTGCAGATTTCTGCCACTTATATGGTAAATCCTCCCGTAGGAAGTCTTTCTGTAAATGTTGATGATATTCTAAATGCTGTATCCTGGCCTTCGGGAACAAAACCCACCCAAACAGGCCGCTACGTAAAGATTTATGACGGCATGGAAAATACTTACTACAACTTTGGACTAACACTTACACAGCCTTTGTGGACCTGGGGAAAACTTCACAATGCTGCAAAACTTTATAAAGAAGTTTCAAACATTCAGGAAATAAAACTGGAATACACAGAACAAAAACTTAAAACAGAACTGGAAACTCGCATAATCACTTTGATGTTTCTGAATAAAATAAATGAAATACTTGAAGAAGAAAAAATTCTTGCAGAAGAACTTGTATCCTATTCTGAAGACGCAGAAAAATCCGGAATGCTTTTACACCAGGATGTTGTGGATGCAAGAATTCAAGCAAAAGAATTAGACATAGCAAAACAGGGAGTTTCAGAACAGATAACAAATCAGATTCTTGAGCTTCAGCGAATAACAGGAATTGAAGAACTTTCTTTTGAACAAATAGATTACAGTTTT